>NZ_JAPZLD010000055.1:0-77113 GCF_030182635.1 Amycolatopsis ponsaeliensis | reverse complement strand
AAGTTCTAACCCGGCCTCCACGGCCAAACACAGCCGACGTCGACCGGCGACACGCCCACCGATTCTCATCCCACCCGCGAGCGCACGCCAGCGCCCATCGACAGTTCTAACCCTGTTTCTCACTCACGACGCCCAGGCGACCACCTCGGCCAGCACCTGTGACGGCGGGGCCATTTCCGCGATCTCGGCCGCGATGCCCCGCGCGATTTCACGGGGCTTCGGATCGGTGAGCAGCTCACGCGCCGCCGTCTCGATCGCGTCGATCCGGATCGCGTCGCCGACCAGGGATTTCGCCACGCCCAGCGTCGAGAGCGTGTCCGCGTTGGCGAACTGGTCGGCGCCCTGCGGCAGGATCAGCTGCGGCAGCCCGGCCGCGAGCGACGCGAGCACCGTGCCCGTGCCGCCGTGGTGCACCACCAGGCCCGCGTGCTTCAGGACCTCGGCCTGCGGCACGAACCCCGCCGCCTGAACCCGGTCCGGCAGCGAACCGAGCAGCGCGGGATCGCCGGGGCCGAGCGCCACCAGCACGTCCGCGTCCAGGCGGGACAACGCGCGGATCGCGCCGCGCAGGACGTCCGTCGCGCCGAAGACCACCGTGCCGAGCGTCAGGTACACGAAGCCGTCTTCGGGCAGAGGCGGCAGCGGGACGTCGGGGTCGAACGGCGTCGGGCGCATCCGGAACACCGTCGGCACCGACGCGGTACCCGGGTCGCGGAGGCTGTCCGGCCAGACGTCGACGCAGGCGTCGCCGAAAAGCGCGTCCGAGGGGAGCGTGCCCCACAGCGGCCGCAGCCGTTCGGCGGCGACCGCCAGGACCTCCGGTGGCATCGACCGCCCGATCACGACCGACACGGCCGGGACGCCCGCGCGGCGCGCCGCAATCCCGGCGCCGACGTCGCTCATCTCGTAAATGACCAGGTCAGGGCGGAGTTCGGGGAGCAGCGGCGTCAGGTCGTCGAGCAGTGACTGCGGTAGCAGCTCGGCGAACATCGTGATGCCGACGTCCAGGAAGCCGGCGTCTTCGCCGTGCCGCTTCTTGGCTTCGGCCTCCGCCTCGCCGATGCCGATCCCGGCGCGGTGGACCTCGAAGCCGAGGTCACGCACCTTGGGCACGAAGGCCTCGCCGGTGCCGAACACGACTTCGTGCCCGGCTTCGACAGCCGCGTTCGCCAGTGGCAGCAAGGGAAACAGGTGGCCGTACGCGGGGCGGCACGTGAAGAGGATCCGCACCGCCCCGAGCGTACTCGTCAGCCGACCTCTTGCACCGAACGTCCGGGGATCGCGTCCAGCAGCTCCTTCGTGTACTCCGCCTGCGGGTCTTCCAGCACCTGCGAAGCCGGCCCCAGCTCCACCAACGCGCCTTCGCGCATCACGCCGACCTGGTCCGCCAGCTGCCGGACCACCGCCAAGTCGTGCGAGATGAACAGGTACGACAGCCCGAGCGAGGACTGCAGTTCCGCCAGCAGCCGCAGGATCTGGGCCTGCACCGAGACGTCCAGTGCCGACACCGGCTCGTCGCACACCACCAGGTCCGGCCGCAACGCCAGCGCCCGCGCGATCGCCACCCGCTGGCGCTGGCCGCCCGACAGCTCGGCCGGCTTCCGGCGCGCCACCGACGCCGGCAGCGCCACCTGCTCCAGCAGCTCCGGGACCCGGGTGCGCGGAAGACCGAACGCCCGCAACGGCTCCGCGACGACGTCCTCGATGGAGAACTTCGGGTTCAGCGACGCGTACGGGTTCTGGTAGACGATCTGCATCCGCCGCCGCAGCCTCCGTAATTCATTGCCGGACAACGCGGTGATGTCCTGGCCGTCGAACTCCACCGAACCCGCCGACGGCGTCTCCAGCCGGAGCACCATGCGAGCCGTCGTCGACTTGCCCGAGCCCGACTCGCCGACCAGCGCCAGGGTCTGGCCGCGCGGGATGTCGAACGAGATCCCGTCGACCGCGCGGATTCCGCCGTCGAACGTCTTCGCGAGGTCCCGGACGGAAACCAGCGGCTCGGCGGCCGGCGCGGGCGGGCGCACAGTGCTCGTCATGCTCGGCGCCGCCGCCAGAAGCTGCTGCGTATAAGGGTGCGTCGGCGCGCTGACGACCGAGGAACCCTCTTCGACCACCGAGCCCTGCGAGAGCACCACGATCCGCGACGCGCGGTCGGCCGCGACGCCGAGGTCGTGCGTGATCAGCAGGATCGCCGTGCCCGATTCCCGCGCCAGCGACGTCAGGTGGTCGAGGATCCGGCGCTGCACGGTGACGTCCAGCGCCGACGTCGGCTCGTCGGCGATGATCAGCTTCGGCCGCCCGGCCAGCGCCGACGCGATCAGCACGCGCTGCCGGAGCCCGCCCGACAGCTGGTGCGGGTACTGCCGCGCCCGAAGTTCCGGCGAAGGGACCCCCGCACGTTCGAGGAGTTCGATCGCCTGCACGGATGCGGATCGCCGGTCCGCGAGCCCGTGGATCTTCAGCACCTCCGCGACCTGGTCGCCGATCCGGTGCACGGGGTTGAGCGACACCGCCGGGTCCTGCGGCACCAGCGCGATCTCGCGGCCGCGCACGCCACGCCACTGCTTGTCCGACAGCGAAAGCAGGTCCCGGCCGTCGAAGGTGATCGAGCCGCCGTCGACGCGGCCGCCGCGGGGCAGCAGGCCGATCGCCGCGTGCGCCGTGGTCGACTTGCCCGAGCCCGACTCGCCCACGACGGCGACCACCTCGCCCGCGTGGACCTCCAGGCCGACGTCACGGACCGCCGGGACCTTCCGGTACGACACGGCCAGGTCCGAAATCCGCAGCAGGGTCATCGGTCTCCTCCGTCCAGCGCGCGGGACAGCCGGTTCGCGGCGAGGACCACCGCCGCGACCGTCAGCCCCGGGAACGTCGTCATCCACCAGGCCGTGGCCAGGAAGCTGCGCCCGCCCGCGACGAGCGAACCCCACTCCGGCGTCGGCGGCGTCGCGCCGAAGCCGAGGAAACTCAGCGCGGACACCTCGAGCACGGCCGTGCCGAGGGTGAGCGTCGCCAGCGCGAGCACCGGGCCCGCCGCGTTCGGCAGGACGTGCCGCAGCAAGACGCCGGACCAGCGCACCCCGCTCGCGCGCGCCGCTTCGACGAACACGCCGTTTCGCACGCGAAGCACCTCCGCGCGCATGACCCGCGCGAAAGAGGCGAGGTTCGCGATGCCGACGGCGATCGCGACGTTCGTCGTGCCGAAGCCCAGCGCCGTGACCAGGGCCAGCGACAGCAGGATCGGCGGGATGGCCAGGAAGACGTCGACGATCCGCATGATCACGGTGTCCGCCCAGCCGCCGCGGAACCCGGCCAGCAGGCCGAGCGCCGAGCCCGCGACCAGCGCCACGAGCACGGCGATCGCGGTCGCCCGCAGCGAGAGCGACGCGCCGTGGATCACGCGGGCGTAGACGTCTCGGCCGGTCTCGTCGGTGCCGAACAGGTGGTGCAGCGACGGTCCCTGCAGTCGCTCGGCCGGGACACCGGTGATCGGGTCGTACCCGGTCAGCAGGCCCGGCACGAAGGCCGCGAGCAGCACGAAGGCGAGCACCACGACGGCGAGCACGAGCCCGGGCCGAAGCGGCACTTTCACGTGAAAGTGCCGCTTGGTGGCGAGGTCAACCACGGGCCACCTCCGGGGTCCGCGCGATGCGCGGGTCGAGCAGCGGGTAGAGCAGGTCGACGATCAGGTTGAGCACCACGAACACCAGCGCGGCCAGCACGATCACCGCCTGCACCACCGGGACGTCCTGCGCGGTGACGGCGGCCGCGGTGATCCGGCCGACGCCGTCGCGCGAGAAGACCGTCTCGGTGATCACCGAGCCCGCGACCAGATTGCCCGCCACGACGCCGGCGACGGTCAGCGTCGGCACGGCGGCGTTGCGCAGGAGGTGTCCGAAATGGACTCGCCAGCGGCTCGCGCCCTTGGCCGCGGCGATCTCCGCGTACGGCTCCTCCTGCTGCGTGGTCAGGCTCTTGGCCAGCACCTGCCCGATGATCGCGCCGGTCGGCAGCGCGAGGGTGATCGCGGGCAGGATGATCGTCTCGACGCCCTGCGTGCCCAGCGCCGGCAGCAGCCGCAGCCGGAACGAGAAGAACTGGATCAGCAGCAGCCCCACCCAGAACGGCGGCAGCGAGATCGCCAGCGACGGCAACGACAGCAGAGCCTGCCGCAACCAGCGGAACCGCGTGAACGTGCCGAGGAACGCCGAGCCGCCGCCGAACAGCACCGCGAACACCAGGGCCAGCCCGGTCACCGCGAGCGTCGGCGGCAACGCCGTGACGACCATGTGCGTCGCGTCGTCGCCGGTCGCGACGCTGCGGCCGAAGTCGCCGTGCAGCGCCGAGCCCAGCCGTTTCAGGTACTGCACCGGCAGCGGCGAGTCGAGGCCGTACTCCGCGCGGGCGGCGGCGAGCTGCTCGGGCGTCGCCGACGAACCCGCCTCCCCGCTGGCGAGCTTCGCCGAAACGGCGTCGCCCGGCAGCAGGTAGAGGATCAGGAACGACAGCGTGAACGCCGCCCACAGCACGAACACCGCCTGCCCGACGCGGCGGAGCAGGTACCGCCTCACGAGAGCCACGCGTCGAAGAGCTGCAGCCGCGACGACGCCTCGAAGTCGACGGCGTGCGCCTTCGAGCTCAGCGCGACGACCTGGGTCAGCTCGAACACCGGGACCGCGTAGGCGTGGTCGACGATCAGCTTCTGCACCTCGTCGGCCGACGGCTTGCGCTTCGCGTTGTCCACAGTGGACGACTGGGCGTCGAGCGCGACGTCGAGCGGGTTGCCCGGCGTGAGCTTGCTGCGGTTGCCGGCCTTCGTGGAGAACTGGCCGCGCAGGATGTCCGGGTCGGCGCGGGTGACGTTGTACCAGAGGAAGTCGTAGTTCCCGCTGAGCTGGATCTGCGTGGTTTCGGCCGTCGTGTGCTGCTCGATCCGCAGGTCGAAGCCGATCTTGCGGAGCTGCTGCTGGACCAGCTCCAGCACGCTGCGGTTCTGGTTGAACACGGGCGAGAACACGACGGACGCGCTCAGCTGCTGCCCGTTCTTGACGCGGATCCCGTCCGGACCGGGCACCCAGCCGTCGCCGTCGAGGAGCGCGGCCGCGCCCTTCTGGTCGTACGCGAGCTGCTGCGAGAGGTCGTCGTAGAGCGGTGTCGCCGAGCCGAGGATGCTGGTGGCGGGCTTGTAGCTGGCCGTCAGCACGGTGTTCACGACCTCGGTGCGGTCGACGCCCTTGAGCACGGCCTGGCGCACCTTCTCGTCGGTGAGCACGCCGCGGGTGGTGTTGGCGTGCAGGTTGAACACGACGCCGGGGTTGGGCCGGATGTTCTCGCTGAAGCCGTTGCCCTTGAACTGCGGCTCGTCGACCGGCTGGATGTCGGTGGCCGCGTCGAGCTGGCCGGACGCGAGGCTGCCGGTGCGGACGCCGGGCTCCGGCACGATCTTGTAGTCGATCTTGTCGAGGTAGGCCTCGCCCTGGTGCTTGAACAGCGACGAGCCCCACGTGTAGCCCTTGCGCTTGGCCAGGACGATCTCCTGGTTCTGCTTCAGGCTTTCGAAGACGAAGGGCCCGGAGCCGACCAGGCCGGTGCCCTGGCAGCGCTGCTCCGGCGTCTTCTGGAACGCCGCGGGTGCGAGGACGCCGAGCGACATCGTCGAGCTGGCCTGCAGGAACTGGGCGCTGGGCGAGGAGAACTCGATCAGCACGGTCCGCGGGTCGACCACCGTCGACGCCTTGTACGCGGCGAGGTAGCCGTAGCCGAGCTGGGCTTTCGTGCCGAGGGCCTTGATGCCGTCGAAGCTCGTCTTGACCGCGGCGGCGTCGACCGGGCTGCCGTCGGAGAACGTCGCGCCGGCGCGCAGGTGGAAGGTGAACGCCGTCGAATCGGCGCTGACCTCCCACTTCTCGGCCAGCCACGGCTTGATCTCGCCGGTCTTCGGGTCCTGGTCGGTCAGCGAGTCGACCAGCTGGCGCGCGACGTTGATGGACGCGTTCGTCGCGGTCTGCTGCGGGTCGATGCAGTCGGGCGCGGACGAGATGCCCAGGCGCAGCGTGCCACCGGCCTTCGGCGGACCGGCGTCGGCGGCCTGTTCGGTGCCGGCGGCGGAGCAGGAAGTCAGCAGGATGGGCAGGGCGAGCAGGGCCGCGGCGTTGCGAGCGCGGAAGAGTGGGGACACCGGACGGCCTCCAGCGGGGAGCGGTTGCGTCTTCGATGAGCGACGCTAACCACGCGCTGAAGGCCGTCCCACAAGCTGAACCGGAGTCCCAAACCCTGGCACCGCAACAACTCCCCCTTGACACGCCATGAGGGGCACCTTCATGGCTCTTAAGTCCATGAAGGTGCCCCTCATGGCACTTCGGGGTCAGCAGCGGCCGAGCATGTCCGTCAAAGCCGACTTCTCCGCGGTGTTGATCGTCAGCTTGAACTTGTACTTCACCGCGACCCACATCTTCGCGTAGGTGCACCAGTAGCTCGTGAGCGGCGGCTTCCACTGGTCGGGCGACTTGTCGCCCTTCTCCTGGTTGACGTTGTCCGTCACGGCGATCAGCTGCGGGTCGGTCAGGTCGTTCGCGTACGCCTGGCGCTGCGCGGTCGTCCACCCGGACGCGCCGGTGCGCCACGCGTCGGCCAGCGGCACGACGTGGTCGATGTCCACATCGGACGTCGCGGTCCAGGTCTCGCCGTCGTACGGGCTGAACCAGCTGCCGGACGTCGCCGCGCAGTCCGACCCGGTGACGACGTTCGTGCCGTCGCGCTTGAGCACCACTTCGCGGGTGTTGCAGCTGCTGCCCTGGTCGATCCAGTGCGGGAACTTGTCGCGGCTGTAGCCGGTCTGCGAACCGTCGGCCTTGACGGTCAGCGCGGCCAGCTCGGTCTTCGCCGTCGAAGCCGACGGGATGCCCGGCGGGGTGGCGTCGGCGACGCTGACGAGCGTGCCGGAGAGCACGGCGGTGGCCGCGAGAACGGTCAAGGAATGACGAACAGCACGCCTGGTTGGCATTTTGCTGCCTCCGTGTCAGGTGTGGGGACAGCTAACCCTGATACACGGGAGTAGCAAGTGCAACACGTATAGGTGACATGTTGCTGCCCGTTGATGAACGCTGTGTTGCCATTCGTGCACTCGCGGATGAAAACCGCAGGTCAGGCCGGGCTGCGCACCAGACGGAGATCCTGGGTGTGCCGGTACCAGGTCCACTTGTTCACCGCGCGGTCGTGGACGACGTCGTCGCTGACGGGCCGCGTCGGGATGCAGCCGATCTGGAACGCGCGCGAGTAGAGCGTCGTCGGCCGCTTGAAGATCGTCCCCTTCACGACGCGGACGGCCAGGCCCGGCCCGCCCGGGTCCGGCGTCACCTCGATCGACGTCGCCGGCCCGCGCAGCGCCACCTGCTCGTCGGCGTAGGCCACGCCGCGGACGAGCCGCAGCGCCCCGCGCCCGACGAGCACGCCGCCGACGTCGTCGCGGATCAGCGGCACCGGGTCGACCTCCCCGCGCAGGGCGAGCGCGAGGGCCTGCAGCGGCGTCTTCGGCAGGGCCCAGAGCGCGGCGACGGCCGAGTCCGGCGACGAGGGCACGAACCCGACCGACACGCCGGAGATCGCGTCCTTGCGGAGCAGCCGCACGACCACGGCCGCCAGGTCCGCGTCGGTGCCGGACACGACCAGGTGATCGTGTTCGCCCAGCAAGGGGTCGATTTCCGCCTTGCCGGGACGGCTGGGCACGCGGATCGACTCGACGTCGTCGACCTCTTCGAAGCCCGCCGCCTCGTCGCCACAGGCCACCACTAGTCCGCGCACCCGCAGGACCTCCGTTACAGTCATGCACCGGCATTTCGTCAGCGCCACCGGTGTCCGTCCGGGACACTAAACCTCACGTCCTCGAACACCTTGGAGTGTCACATGCCGGCCATCGTGCTCATCGGTGCCCAATGGGGAGACGAAGGCAAGGGCAAGGCCACCGATCTCATGGGTGACCGCGTCCAGTGGGTCGTCCGCTACCAGGGTGGCAACAACGCCGGTCACACGGTCGTCCTGCCGAACGGCGAGAACTTCGCCCTGCACCTCATCCCGTCCGGCATCCTCACCCCCGGCGTGACGAACGTCATCGGCAACGGCGTGGTCGTCGATCCGGGTGTGCTGCTGGAGGAGCTGTCCGGACTGGAAGCGCGGGACGTCGACACGTCCAAGCTGCTGATCTCCGCCGACGCTCACTTGATCATGCCGTACCACGTGGCCATCGACAAAGTCACCGAGCGGTACCTCGGCAGCCGCAAGATCGGCACCACCGGCCGCGGCATCGGCCCGTGCTACCAGGACAAGATCGCCCGCGTCGGCGTCCGCGTGCAGGACCTGCTCGACGAGAAGATCTTCCGCCAGAAGGTCGAAGCCGCGCTGGAGTTCAAGAACCAGGTGCTGGTGAAGGTCTACAACCGCAAGGCCCTCGACGCGAACGAGGTCGCGGACGAGGTGCTGGCCGCGGGCGAGAAGTTCGCGCACCGCATCGCCGACACGCGGCTGCAGCTCAACCAGGCCCTCGAGCGCGGCGAGATCGTGCTGCTCGAAGGCTCACAGGGCACGCTGCTCGACGTCGACCACGGCACCTACCCGTTCGTGACGTCGTCGAACCCGACGTCCGGCGGCGCGAGCGCGGGCTCGGGCATCGGCCCGGGCCGGATCACCACGGTGCTCGGCATCCTGAAGGCGTACACCACCCGCGTCGGCTCGGGCCCGTTCCCGACCGAGCTGCACGACGAGTCCGGCGAGTACCTGCGCAAGCAGGGTGGCGAGTTCGGCGTGACGACCGGCCGCTCGCGCCGCACCGGCTGGTTCGACGCGGTGATCGCGCGCTACGCGGTCCGCGTCAACGGCATCACCGACTACTTCCTCACCAAGCTGGACGTGCTGTCCGGGCTGGAGAAGGTGCCGGTGTGCGTGGGTTACGAGGTCGACGGCTTCCGCACGCAGGACATGCCGATGACGCAGACCGACGTGCACCACGCGATCCCGATCTACGAAGAGCACCCGGGCTGGTTCGAGGACATCTCGGCCTGCCGCACGTTCGAGGAGCTCCCGGCGAACGCGCGCGCGTACGTCGAGCGCCTGGAAGAGCTGTCGGGCGCCCGGATTTCCGCGATCGGCGTCGGCCCGGGCCGCGAGCAGACGATCGTGCGGCACGACTTCGTCTAAGTCAGCTTGGTGCTGACCGGCGTCTCGTTGCGGAAGAGGTCGAGCACCGGGCAGTGCTCGTCGACCTCGCGCTTGAGGTCTTCGTAGCGCTCCCGGCTCGCCGGTCCCTCGAGTTCGACGGACACGCGCACGTCCCCGAAACCGGGGCGGGTGTTGAAGGAGAAGCCGAAGAAGCCGTGCAGGTCGAGGTCCCCGTCGACGGTGACCTTGACGGAGTCGAGCGGAATGCCGCGCTTCGCCGCCCAGAACTGGTAGGTGATGACCTGGCAGGACCCCAGGGCGGCGAGCGCGAACTCGACGGGGTTGGCGGCCTGGTCGGTCCCGCCGAGCGCGGGCGGCTCGTCGACGGTGAACTCGTGGTCCCGGACTTTGACGTGCACCTCGGTCTTGGTCCCGGGCTTGAGGGTGTGGGCCACGCTGAAAGAGACGGCGGCGTTGTGCGGGTCCGCGTCAACGGCCTTGCGGGTGCCTTCGATGACGTCGGTCAGCGACATGGGTACTCCTGGAGATCGTGATCGGGATCTCGCCCAGGGTGGGCGATTCCGAAAGCGCTCGCTCGGGTTCTCAAGTCCTGGGAGCGCCGGCGTCCGGCATGCGGAAGCGCTTGCGCGGGCGGGCGATGCGGGGATCATGGCCGCCGGGGTCTGCTCGCCGATTCGGCGAAAGGCTCGGCGGCGGCTTCGGCCAGCCCGTGGTAGCCGTGGGTTTTCGCGAGGTGCCGGGCCGAACCGAGGTAGTGGTCGCCCTGCGCCGGCGATCCGGCGGCACGGTGGATGCGGCCGATCCTGATCAGTGCTTCGCATTCGTCGAACCGGGTGCCGGTCCGGCGGGTGAGGTGGAGCGCGTGGTGGCCGCTGACCAGCGCGCGCTGGTGGTGACCACCGGCCAAGAGGCTCACCGCGAGTGCCGCGTGCCCGGCGATTTCGGCGCCGGGCACGCCGGTGCCGCGCGCGAACTCGAGTGCTGCTTCGGCCAGGCGAACGGCTTGTGCGGGGTCGCCGGTGCCCGCGTGGACGGTGCTGAGCACCGCGAGTGCGTACGCCTCGGTGCATCGATCGCCGGAGCTTCGCGCGCGCTTCGCGGCCTCTTCCGCGACGGGCAGAGCGGCGTCGTAGTCGCCTCCTCTCGCGTGAACGCGGGCGAGCAGGACGAGATCGTGCGGACTGTGCGATTCAGCGGCCCGCTCGGCGTGGGCAGCCGCCGCCTCGGCCAGCCGGCCGCGATATTCGTGGAGGACGCCTAGACTTTGCCGTCGGAGCCCGCTACCCAGCGGATCGAGCGCGGCTGCCTCCGCGAAGAGAGCGTCGGCCCGGTCGAGATCACCGGTGTCCAGGTGGACGGTGGCCAGGTTTCCCAGCACACCGGTCACTCCGCGCCGGACCTGCACCGTGCGGTAGAGCGCCAGCGCGGCTTGGAAATGCGCGATGGCGGGCGGGAACTCGTAGCGGAGTGCGTGCGTGGCCGCGAGGTTGTTGTGCGCGGCCGCCCGCACGTCCGGCAGAGCGAGGGCTTCGGCGGATTCGAGGCCGATCTGGGCGAGTTCCGGTGCCTCCGCGAGCCAGTTGGTCATGCAGTGCCCGCGCAGGGCGTCGACGAGCTGCCAGGTCAGCTGGTGGTGCTTGCCCGCGTGGGCGTGGCGGATCGCGGCCACGAGGTTGGGGACTTCGTCGCTCAGCCAAGCCAGGGCGTCTTCCGCGCTGTCGAACGCGCTCCGCCGCGGCTCGGTCCCCGGCAGGCGCAGGACGAAGGGATAAAGGATGTCGGCGGCCGCGGCGGTGCGGGCCAGGTAGTGGTCGAGCAGCGCGTGCGTCGCCGTGTCGCGTTCGTCCTCGAGGCAGTCGATGTGCGCGCGTTCGGTGGCGTAGCGGCGAAGCAGGTCGTGCAGCCGGTAACGCCCCGGAGCGTGCTCCTGGACGAGGTGTGCCAGGGCCAGCCGCTCGAGCTGCCGGGCTGCCGTCGAAGCCGGGGCTTCGATCAGGGCGGCGGCCGCGGGCACGGTCGTGTCGGGGCCGGGCATCAAGCCCAGCAACCGGAAGGTGCGGCGGGTCGCGGGGTCGAGCGCTTCGTAGGAGAGGTCGTAGGCGACGCGGAGCGCGCTGGTGTCGCCGTCGGTCGTCAAGCCGTCCAGCACACCGTGGTCGCGCAGGTCGGTGAGGTGGTCGGCGACCCGCCGGCCGGTCCGGTGCCGGATCTGGGCGCCGGTGATGCGCAGCGCGATGGGCAGCCGCGCGCACGTCTCGGCCAGCTCGGCGGTGGCGGCCGGTTCCCGGGCCGCACGCTCGGGGCCGATCGCGGCCCCGAGCACGGCCACCGCATCGGCCGCACCGAGGACATCCAGCGAGAGGCGGTGTGCGCCGTCGAGGGCGACCAGCCCGTCGAGCCGGTTGCGGCTGGTCGCCACGACCATGCACCGCGGCGCGGCGGGCAGCAACGGGCGAACGTGCTCGGCATCGAGGGCGTCGTCGAGAACGCAGAGCACGGCCTTGGCCGCCAGCACGGACCGGAACAGTGCGGCGGCTTCGTCGAGGTCGTCCGGGATCTCCCGCGCCGGGACGCCGAGAGCCCGCAGGAACCTCCCGAGAACCAGGCTGGGCCGGGCGGAACGGTGCAGGTCGGCGTAGAGCTGCCCATCGGGGAAACGGTCGCGGACGCGGTGCGCCCACTGCACCGCCAGATCCGACTTGCCCACCCCCGCGGTGCCGACGACGACCGCGAGCCGTGAGCCGTCGCCCGCGGGCAGCAGGCGGTCGAGAGCCAGCAGTTCGGCGCGACGTCCGTGAAACCCGGCCGCGGCCCGGGGAAGCTGCGCGGGACTCACGGACGAGGTGACGGGACCGGCTTGCCGCAGCACGGCCAGCTGGGCCGCACGCAGGTCGGCGCCCGGTTCGGCGCCCAGCTCGGCGGCCAGCCGGCTGCGGATCGTGTCGTAGGCGCCGAGCGCCGCCGCCTGTTGTCCCGCGCCGGCGAGCGCGAGCATCAGCAGCGCCCACAGCCGTTCGCGGAGCGGGTGGTCGACGACCAGCCGGTGCAGCTCGCCGGCCACCTCCGAGCACGCACCCAGGTCGAGACGCGCGCGACAGTGGTGTTCGACGACGCCGAGCCGGGCCTCGGTCAGCCGATGGGCCTCTCCGTCGGTGGCCGCGGTCGCTGGAAGGTTGGCCAGTGGCCGTCCCCGCCACAACGCCAAGGCTTTCCCCAGCGTCTCCGCCGCGACCTTGCCGTCTCCGGCGAGGAGCGCCCGCCGACCTGCCGCGGCGAGGCGTTCGAACCGCTCGAGATCGATCTCGTCCGGCCGGGCTTCGATCAGGTAGCCACCGGCCCGGGCGTGGATCCGCCGCACGCCTGCTTCCAGCTCGGCCAGCTGCCGGCGCAGCTGGGCGACATGGGTGCGCAGGTTCGCCATCGCCGAGGGCGGCGCCGCCTCACCCCAGATCAGGTCCACCAGCCGGGCCGGCGGGACCACCACGTTGGGGGTCAGCAGCAGGGCGGCGAGGAGGGCCCGTTGCCGCTGCGAGGACAGCCGCAGGTGCACGGTTCCCGACCGGACCTCGACCGGGCCGAGGAGCAGGAACTCCACGGCATCCCTCCCGGTGATCGTGGTGTGACCAGTCGATGTTCCCCGGATGTGCCGATCCTGTACAGCCACCTTGCCACCGTGGACCCACTGGGGGTCCGAGCCGGCGCACACGGAGGGGCGAGGGGGTTCACCGTGCGCGCCGGCTCGGTGGTCGGTGCCGGAGTTCTCAGGTCCTGGGAAGCCGGAAACCGGTGGCGTCGCTCGCTAGCTTGGGGTCATGACCATCGGAGTCACGCTTCCCGCCGGCGACACCGAGTCCGCGCCGAACCTCGTCGACGAACTCATCGCCCAGACCCGGCAAGCCGCCGAGGCCGGTCTGAAGTCCGTCTGGTTCTCGCAGCTTCCGCTCAGCCAGGACGCCATCACCGTCGCCGCGCTCGCCGGGCGGGAAGTGCCCGGGATCGAGGTCGGGACCTCCGTCGTACCGACCTATCCGCGGCACCCGCTGCTCGTCGCCAGTGCCGCGCAGACCGCGCAAGCCGCCACCGGTGGGCGCTTCACCCTCGGCATCGGGCTCGGGTCGAAGGGCTTCCTCGGTCCCGTCTACGGCGTCGAGTACCCGCCGCCGATCCGGCACCTGCGGGAGTACCTGACCGTCCTGAAGCAGGTCTTCGCCGGGGAGGCCGTCGACTTCGAGGGTGAGACCATCACCGCGAAAACACCCGGACCGTCCACTGTGGGCGGAGACGTGCCGGTCATCGTCGCCGCCATGGGGCCGCAAGCCCTGCGCGTCACCGGGGAGCTCGCCGACGGCACCCTGCCCTTCCTCGCCGGGCCGAGAGCGCTTTCCGAACAGATCGTTCCCCACCTGGGCGGGGGCAAGAGGATCCTCGCCGCGGTGCCCGCGATCGTCACCGACGACCTCGACGCCGTGCGCGCCCTCGCCGTCGAACAGATGGGTTTCTATGCGCAGATCCCGTCGTATCAACGGATCCTCGAAGCCGAGGGCGTCGATCATCCGGCCGACCTCGCGATCATCGGCGACGAGAAGACCGTCCTCGACGGGCTCCGGCGCTACTACGACGCCGGCGCGACCGACGTCCTCGTCTCCCAGACCGGCATCCGGTCCAGTGAAGAACGCCGGCGGACCTGGGAGGTCATCAGCTCAATCGGTTCGTGAGCGACGCCGTCACCGACATCTCCTCGAGGTCCAGCTCGCGCAGCACCTTCTGCAGGATGTCGTCGTCGAGGCGGCCGGCGCGGTTCTCCTCGATCATCGCCTTGCGCTGGATGATCAGCAGCTCCTTCCGGGCCTTCGCGAACTGGGCCTGCGGGGTGCCGTGGCGGTCCTCACCCGACAGCTTGATCGTGGCTTCGGCGAACCGGTAGCGCGTCTCCACCAGCCGTTCGAGCCGCTCCTTGAGCCGTTGGACCTTCTCTGGCGGCAGGTCCAGGGACGCGAGCCGGTCGCGGCTGATCACGCGCAGCCGTTCGTGCGCTGCCCGCTTCGCGACCTCGCGGGCGGCCAGCTCTTCGGCCTCGTCGCGAGAAGCCTCCGCCGGGTCCTGCACCTTCAGCACGCGGATCAGCGGCGGCAACGTCAGGCCCTGGATCAGCACCGTCCCGATCGCCACCGCGAACGCGAACAGCTGGATCTCCTCACGGCCCGGCGTATCGGCGGGGACACCGGCCGCTGCGGCCAATGTGACGACGCCGCGCATGCCGGTCCACGACAGCACCGTGAGCGTCCGCCACGGCGGGGTCGTGCGCCCGCGGCCGAACAGCCGCAACGTCCGCGGCAGGAACGCGAAGGCGAACACCGCCGGGAACCGCACCAGCATCGTCACCAGCAATACGACCACCGCGACCAGCGCCAGCGTCCCGTTGTCGCGGGCTGCGTGCTGGGCGCCGTCGAGCACGAAGGGCAGCTGCAGCCCCATCAGCGCGAACACCAGCGCCTCCAGCAGCACGTCGATCGACGCCCACACCGATCTGTCCTGCATCCGCGTCGCCGGTGACGCGTAGAGCGAGCGGTTCCCCAGGTACAGCCCGGCCGCGACGACGGCGAGCACGCCCGACCCGCTGAACTCCGCGCCGAACGGGTGCAGGTGCTCGGCGGTGACGTACGCGCCGAACGGCACGATGATCCCGAACGCCGACTCGAGCAGCGGGTCGTCGAGCAGGCGCCGGAGCAGCACGACGACCGCGCCGATCGCCAGGCCGACCGCGATGCCCAGCACGGTCGCCACCCCGAACACCGCGAACCCGTGCCCGGCTGAGCCTGCCGTGCCCGCGACCGCGGCGAGCGCGACCTTGTAGAGCGTCAGCGCGGCGGCGTCGTTGACCAGGCTTTCCCCGGTCAGCACGGTCATCAGCCGGCGTGGCAGCCCGAGCTTGCGCCCGATCGCCACCGCCGTCACCGCGTCCGGCGGCGCCACCACCGCGCCGAGGACCAGCGCCGACGCGAACGGCACGTCCGGCAGCAGCAGGTGCACGACGAAGGCGACGACCACCGCGGTCACCGCGACCAGCACGACGCCGAGCGCGACGATCGGCCGCAGGTTGGACTTGAAGTGCGTCACCGAGCTCTCGAGCGACGTCGAGTAGAGCAGCGGCGGCAGCACGACCGTGAGGATCAGCTCCGGTTCCAGCTCCAGCCGCGGCACGCCGGGGATCAGCGCGACCCCGAGCGCGACGACCACCACCAGCAACGGCGCCGACAGGTTGTAGCGGCGGGCGAGCGCGGTCAGCGCGAGCGAACCGGCGAGCACGCCCATCAGCGTCAGGATCTCCACGGGTGTGATCTTTCCGCAGGTCGCGGCCCTGTGCTCGGCTTCCGGTGAGTGGAAGTGAGCTGGATTACGGCATACCTCCCATGCATACTTGTGCGCAATCCGCACACCTGTGCGGACAACGTGCACCGACGCACATCCGGAGGTTCTCCCATGTCCCCTGGCGCCCGTTCCTGGGTCGTGCCCCTGGCCTGGACCGCCGTCCTGCTCGACGGGTTCGACCTGGTCGTGCTCGGCTCCGTGCTGCCCGTGCTGCTGCGTGACCACGTCTGGGGCCTGACGCCCGCCGTGGCGTCGGTCGTCTCGACCGTCGGCCTGGCCGGGATGATGCTGGGCGGGCTGGCGATCGGCACCATCACCGACGTCATCGGCCGCCGGAAGTCCCTGATCATCTCGGTGACGCTGTTCTCGCTGTGCACCCTGTTGTGCGCCTTCGCGCCTTCGACGTTCATCTTCGGCCTGCTGCGGTTCGTCGCCGGGCTCGGCCTCGGCGGCTGCCTGCCGACGGCCATCACGCTGGTCACGGAGTACGCGCGCCACGGCAAGGCCGGCAGCGCGACCACGACCGTCATGACCGGCTACCACGTCGGCGCGGTGCTGACGGCGCTGCTGGGCATCGTCCTGATCGCGCCCCTGGGCTGGCGCGCGATGTTCGTCGCCGGGGCGCTCCCGGCCGTCGTGCTGATCCCGCTGATGCTGAAGTTCCTGCCGGAGTCCGAGACGTTCCAGCAGGTCCGCGAGACCGAGCGGTCGGCCGGGCACGCGGTGGCCGGCCTGTTCCGCGGCGGGCTGCTGCGTGCGACGATCGCGTTCTGGGTCACGTCGTTCATGGGCCTGCTGCTGGTGTACGGGCTCAACACGTGGCTGCCGGAGATCATGCGCCAGGCCGGCTACCCGCTCGGCGCGGCGCTGAGCCTGCTGCTGACGCTGAACGTCGGCGGCATCGTGGGGCTGCTCGTCGCGGGCCGGGTCGCCGACCGCGTCGGCATCCGCCCGTCGGCGATCGTCTGGTTCTGCCTGGGCGCGGTGTTCCTGGCGCTGCTGAGCGTGAAGCTGCCCGCCGTCGGGCTGTACGCGGCGGTGTTCCTGACCGGCTGCTTCGTGTTCAGTGCCCAAGTGCTGGTGTACGCGTACATCGGCCGCATCTACCCGGGCGCGATCCGCGCGACCGGCCTCGGCTGGTCCGCGGGTATCGGCCGGATCGGCGCGATCTCCGGCCCGCTCCTCGGCGGCGCCTTGCTGACGGCCGGAATCGCGTACCCGTGGGGCTTCTACGCGTTCGCCGCGGTCGGCGCCCTGGGCGCGACGGCGGTCACGGTGGTCCGTCCCGGACGCGAGTCGCCGCCGGCCGAAACTCCGGCGACCGCCCCCGCTCGGGAAGCCACCGCCTGAATGACCATGAGGGGCACCCTCATGGTCATAAAAGCCATGAGGGTGCCCCTCACGCGCGTCAGCCGAGTTCCTTCAGTTCCCGTTCCACCGCCGCGAGTTCCGCTTCCGAACCCTGGACCTTGGGGCCCTTGAACCACTTCCGGGCCGACAGCACCCACCACAGCCCCGCGCCGCCGAGCACGACGAGGAACGCGACCGGCGTGTAGTTGAAGGAGTCCACCGTCACCGGGGACACCTGCGGCAGCATGAACAGCACGAAGATCAGCACGACCCAGATCGTCGCGATGATGCCGACCGGCTTGCCCCAGCGGCCGAGGTGCCACGGCCCGCGCTCGAAGTCGTCGCCCTGGCGGACGCGCAGGAACACCGGGATCACGTACGCCACATACAGCCCCACCACGGCGATCGACGTCACCGCCGCGTAGGCCGTCGCGCTCCACAGGTACGGCAGCGCCAGGACCAGCGCGCCGCCCGCGCCCAGCCAGACGGCGTTGGTCGGGGTCTGCGTCCGCTTGTTGATCTTGTGCCAGAAGCTCGACCCGGGGATCGCGCCGTCGCGGGCGAACGCGTAGATCATCCGCGAGTTCGCCGTCACCGATGCCATGCCGCAGAACAGCTGCGCGCCGATGCAGATCAGCAGCAGGAACTTGCCGGTGACCGCGCCCGTCGCGTCGATGAAGATCTGCGCGGGCGGGACGCCGGTGCTGGAGCCGACCGCGCCGTCGTAGTCCTGGATCGCGAACGTCAGGCCGATCAGCAGGATCCAGCCCGCGACGAGCGAGACGACGATCGACATGACGATGCCGCGCGGGCCCGCCGTCGCCGCGCTCTTGGTCTCCTCCGTCATGTGCGCCGACGCGTCGTAGCCGGTCAGCGTGTACTGCGCGACCAGCAACCCGATCGCGAAGACGTAGAACGCCGAACCCCAGCCCGTCTGGTTCACGAAGCTGCCGAAGACGAACGACGCGTCCTGGTGCTTGGCCGGCACGAAGATCAGCACGCCGACGATCACCAGCACGCCGATGAGGTGCCACCACACGCTGACGTTGTTGAGGATGGCCACGATCCGGACGCCGAAGGTGTTCAGCAGGCCGTGCACCACGAGGATGATCGCGAGCAGCAGGATCGTGTGCCCCGGCGTCGCCGCGAAGCCCCACTGCAGGTCGAGGAACGCGTTGAGGAACAGTGCCGCGCCGAAGTCGATGCCCGCGGTGACGGCGATCTGCCCGATGAGGTTGAACCAGCCGGTGAACCACGACCACGCGGGGCCGTTCTTCCGCGCCAGCCGCGCCGCCCAGTAGTACAGCCCGCCCGCGGTCGGGTAGCTGGAGCAGACTTCGGCCATGCCCAAGCCGACCAGGATGACGAAGATCCCGACCAGCGGCCAGCCCCAGATCATCGCGGCCGGCCCGCCCGTCTTCATGCCGAAGCCGTAGAGCGTCAGGCAGCCGGACAGGATGGAGATGATGGTGAACGAGACGGCGAAGTTCGAGAACCCCGACATCGTCCGCTTGAGCTCCTGCGCGTACCCCAGCTGATGGAGGCGCGCGCTGTCTTCGTCGGCGTGGTCGGGAGTGGTCTGCTGGTCGGAAACGTCCATCGGGCACCTCTTGAAAGGTATGCGGCCAGACCATTGAATTCGCCGAAGGTAGCCCCGGTCCCGGAGGGTGTCAAGCCTTCGTCAAGAACTCGTCCAGCCGCCGCAGCAGGGGCCCGCCACCTCGGTGGTTGTTGGAGATCAAGGTGGCCGTGAGGCCGGACGACGGCTCGTGCGTGCTCCAGAACGTGACGCCGTGGTCGCCGCCGACCAGGCGCACCAAGCCGGGCCCGGGCAGCCAGAAGCCGAGCCCGTAGGCGTCCGTGTGCGGGCGCAGCATCCGGTCCACCCACTCACGCGGCACGATCCGGCCGTCGAGCAGGGCGGGCCAGAACTTCCGGAAGTCCGGCGCGGTGCTGTAGATCCCGCCGTCGCCGAAGCCGACGACCGGCAGGCTGAACACGTTGGTACGGCCGTCTTCCAGGTAGCCGGTGGCCGTCCGGGCGGGCAGCGCGTCCGAGCGGAGGAACGCCGTGCCGGTCATCCCCGCGGGCTCGGTCACGCGGGTCCGGACGAGTTCGGCGAAAGGTCTGCCCGCGACCCGTTCCGCGATCAGGCTCAGGACGGCGAACGCGCCGTTGTTGTAGTGGAACCGCTCGCCGGGCGGGAACTGCTGCGGGAAACCGTCGAGCGCGGCGAGGTAGTCGGCCGACGCGACGAGACCGGGCGGGGTCTCGGGAGGGTCGTCGTCGTCGCAGTAGTCGCCGATGCCGGACGTGTGCGTCAGCAGGTGCTCGACGGTCACGCGGTCGTCGATCAGCGGCAGGTCGTCCCCGAGGACCTCGCGGGCGGTGGTTCCCAGGCTGAGCCGTCCCTCGGCGACCAGGCCGACGACCACCAGCGCGGTGAACCCCTTGGTGCCGCTGGCGATCGCGAACCGCGTGCCGACGGTGTTCTCGACGCCGTAGGCGATGTGCGCGTGCCCGTGGGCCTGCTCGACGAGCGTCTCCTCGCCGCGGGTCACCAGGATCACGCCGGAGAAGCCGTCGAACGCCGTGAAGGGCACCTTCATGGACTAAGCGTCCATGAAGGTGCCCTTCACGGCAAAGCGATTACCGGCCCAGGAACGCGCGCAGCGACTCGAGGGCGGTGTCCGGCTGGTCGGCGAAGAAGCCGTCGACGCCGGCCTGGAGGAACGCGGCCTCCTCGGTGAAGACGTCGCCGTAGGCGTCCGGCTCGGCCGACGAGCGCAGGTTCGCCGGCAGGAACGGGTTCTCGTTCCGGAACGTGTACGGCTGCACCTTCAGGCCCGCCTGGTGCGCGTCCGCGACGATCGCGGTCGGCTTGGTCAGGTTCCCGGCCGCGTCCAGCGGGATGATCTGGCTCTTGTCCGGCCCGAGGTACTTCGCGTACTTCGCGACGTCCTTCAGTCCCTGCGGCGTGACGATGTCCTTGTACGTCCGCGGGTCGCCCTTCGCGACGAAGTCCGCCGGAGCACCCGAAGCCGACGTCAGCTGCAGCAGCGGCGTCCGGACCTGCTTGTGCAGCGCGATCAGGTTCGACACCTCGAACGACTGGATGATCGCCGGCGCGTCCGGCCGGTCGAGGCCGTTGCGCTTCAGGATCGGCACGAGCTTCGGCTCGACCGGGTTGCCGATCGACTGGAAGAACGTCGAGTGCTTGACCTCGGGGTAGGTGCCGAGCGTCCGGTGCAGCTCCTTGCCGAGCCGCTTGGTCAGGTCGAGCACCTCCTGGAAGGTGGCGATCTGGTAGCGCCCGTTGTACAGCGTGTTGTGCGGCCGGTTCGCCGGGATCCGCTCGACCGCGCGCAGCGTCTTCAGCTCGGCGAGCGTGAAGTCCTGGGTGAACCAGCCGGTCGTCGAGACGCCGTCGATCACCAGGGTCTTCTTGCGGTTCGCGAACTCCGGGTGCTTCGCGACGTCGGTGGTCCCGCTGATCTCCGGCTCGTGCCGGGCGACGAGCTGGCCGTCCTTGGTGGGCACGAGGTCGACGTCGACGTAGCTGACGCCCATCCGATAGGCGAGCTCGTACGAGGCGAGGGTGTGCTCCGGCCGGTACCCGGGCGCACCGCGGTGTCCGATGATCACGGGGTCATCGTGGCCCCGTCCGTGCGCGGCCGCATCAGCGGACCCCTCGCTTTGGAAGGGCACTGCGGATGCGCTCGCCGACCCGACGGCCAGTCCGGTGACGCTCAGCAACGCCAGTCCGGCGAGTGCCAGCACGCCGACACGTTTGCGCTTCATCTGGTGACCTCTTTTCACAGGGTGTGCCCTGACTACCCGCGCAACCCTCACCGCCGCAAGCATCCGACGGACGTATCCAGGCGAACACCTCGGTAAACGGCGCGTGGACTCCTCATCACTCCGGGATCTCCTTCGGGTCCCGGGGGACGGCGAAATGTCCGGCGCGGATCCGGCCGGATACGCTGTGCGGCGTGCGCGTACTGGTAATCGGCTCCGGCGCCCGTGAGCATGCACTCGTCCTCGCGGCGTCCGGCGACCCCACGGTCACCGCCCTGGCCTGCGCGCCCGGCAACGCCGGGACGGCCGCGATGGCCGAGCAGCTCGGCGTCGAGGCGGCCGACCCGGAAGCGGTCGCCGCCCTCGCGAAGAGCTGGCAGGCCGACCTGGTGGTGGTGGGGCCGGAGGTCCCGCTCGTCGCCGGCGTCGCCGACGCCGTCCGCAAGGCGGGCATCGCCTGCTTCGGCCCCTCGGCCGCGGCGGCCCGCATCGAAGGCTCGAAGGCGTTCGCGAAGGACGTCATGGCCGCGGCGAACGTGCCGACCGCGCGCAGCGAGGTGGTCGACAACCCGGCCCGCCTCGACGCCGCGCTCGCCCGCTTCGGCCCGACCTGGGTGGTCAAGGACGACGGCCTCGCCGCCGGCAAGGGCGTCGTCGTCACGACCGACTACGACGTCGCGCGCAAGCACGCGATCATGCTCCTCGACGGCGGCCACCCGGTCCTCCTGGAGTCCTTTTTGGACGGTCCGGAGGCGTCGCTGTTCTGCTTCGTCGACGGCCACACCGTCGTGCCGCTGCTGCCCGCGCAGGACTTCAAGCGCGTCGGCGACGACGACGCCGGCCCGAACACCGGTGGCATGGGTGCCTACGCGCCGCTGCCCTGGGCACCCGAGAACCTGGTCGACGACCTGGTCGAGCGCGTCGTCCAGCCGGTCGCCGACGAGCTCGTCGCGCGCGACGCGTCGTTCTCCGGCCTGCTCTACGCCGGCCTCGCGCTGACCTCCGAAGGTCCGCAGGTCATCGAGTTCAACTGCCGCTTCGGCGACCCGGAGACCCAGGTCGTGCTGGCCCTGCTGCGCACGCCGATCGCCGGGCTGATGCAGGCCACCGCCACCGGCAAGCTCGCCGAGCACCCGCCGCTGGAGTGGGCCAGCGGCGCCGCGGTCACCGTCGTGATCGCCGCCGACGGCTACCCGGGCAAGCCGCGCACCGGCGACGTCATCGGCGGTGCCGAGCTGGAAGGCGTGCTGCACGCGGGCACCCGCCGTCGCGACGACGGCGCCGTGGTCTCCTCCGGCGGCCGCGTGCTCTCGGTGGTCGGCACCGGCAAGACGCTCAAGTCGGCCCGCAAGCACGCGTACGAGACCGTCGAGAAGGTCCACCTCGCGGGCTCGCACCACCGCACGGACATCGCGCTCAAGGCGGCGAACGGCGAGGTCGACGCCCCGACGGTCAAACAGCGGGCCTGATTTCGGCGGACCCGGGAACCGGCGAGCGGTGGTCTTCGTCCAAACTCAGCCTGCTGTCACACCCGGGTTGGTAGCCTCGACGGGAGTCGGCCGGTCACTGTCCGTATGACGTCAGGGGAGAGCATGTCAGGACCCTCGTACGACCTCAGCTCGGCCGTCCCCGTGGCGCCGGCGGCCGCGGACGTCCTGGTCCACCCCGACAAGCTCCTGGACGTCGCCCGGATCGTCGAAGAGCAGGCCAACTCCCTCGAAGACCAGCTGCTGACCAAGCTCGGGCAGCTGCGGATCGACGCGCCGTCGGCCGACGTCATCAGCACGCAGTCGATCGACGCCTGGAACACCCTGATCGCCGACGGCGATCGCTCCTACGCGGGGCAGGTCCGCGAGTACGTCGCCGGCCTGAAGCGCCTGGTTTCGCAGCTGCGCGAAGCCGCCAAGGACTACAAAGTCAGCGAAGAGGAGAAGGCGGCGGTGTTCGGTGACCGCGCCAAGCACGGTGCGTAGCCGGAAGGTGCGCATCGTCACCGGGGGCGTGCTCGCGACGGCGGCGCTCGCCGGCTGCTCGGCGGGCACCGAAGGCACGCCCTACCCGGTCGAGACGGCCGCCACAGCGGCGTCGCAGAGCGCCAAGGCGGCCCAGCTGCCGCAACGGCCGGCCGAGCTGACCCTGCAGGGCGTCAACCTGTGCGAGGTGTTCCCGCAGGTGCAGCTCGACGCCATGAAGATCACCAGTGCTCCCCGGGAAGCACCGCCGGAGGACGGGCCGACGTGCGTGTTCGACGCCGACGGCGCCGAGCCGGTGCACGCCTACCACGTGCGCGCCGTCTCGGCGGACCTCGACGAGTGGATCACCGGGGCCCGCAAGAAGAACAGCATGACCACCGAGCCGAAGACCATCGGCGGTTACCCGGCGCTGACGAACTACCGCGCGGCCGGCGACCCGGCCGACTGCGAGGCGCTCGTCGGCGTCGCGCGCGGCCAGACGCTGGCCGTCCAGACCTTCGCCATCACCCGCGGCAAGTTCACGCAGCCGCAGCTGTGCGACCTGTCGGTGCAAGCCGCCGACGTCGCGTTGCAGACCTTGAAAGCACGCAACTAGGGAGGGCGCGTGGAATTCTCCGAGCTCGCGGCCGGGATCCAGAACCACCGGTTCGACGGCTGGACCAACACCGCGATCGCCGACCAGATCACGCGGATGGTCAACGGTGACGGCACCGGCAGCATCGGCACGGCCGTCGACGCGCTGAAGGCCGTCGCGACCGCCCTCGCCCACACCGACCAGACGCTGCGCGCCCAGCTGCTCAAGCTCGGCGTGGAATGGCAGAGCCAGGCCGGCGGTGCGGCCAGCCAGGTGCTCACCGAGCAGGCCGGGTTCTCCCAGGACGCGACGACGAAGGTCGCGCACGCCGCGGAAATGGTGTTCGAGCAGGGCGAGTCGTTCAACCGGACCAAGTACAAGCTCCCGGACGCCGAGACCGTCCGGAAGGGCGCGGGCGGCTACACGCTGGGCGACGGCCTGCTGCTGAGCCTGATCGGTTTCGAGACCGACCACGCCCGGCAGGTCGAGGCCGCGAACGACGCCAAGGCGCAGGCGACGCAGGCCCTGAACGAGTACGCGCAGGACAGCGGCGGCAACCTGCTCTCGACGCAGTCGCTGTCCGACCCCGAGTCGCTGAAGCTGGCCGCCCCGGGCGTGACGCCGGGCGTGCTGGACGTCGCGGGTGCCGCCGTCGCGGTGACGCCGGACGGCGGCGTGAAGCCGGCTTCGGACAAGGTCCGGTCGGTGCACGTCGACCCGCCGGTGGTGCAGCCCGTGTCGCACACGGTGCACGCCGACCCGCCGACCCCGGTCTACGGCGTCGCGGCGCAGCAGCAGCCGTCGAGGCCCGCCGCGCAGCCGCCGCGCCAGACCGGCGCGGGCTCCCCGCCTGCGCAGCACACGACGCCTTCGTCGTCGACGACTCCGGCCGGTGTGCGGCCGCCGACGTCGGCGCCCGGCCCCGGCTGGGTCAACGCGCCGGGCCGCGGCACGGCGTCCGGCGACGCTTCCCACTTCTCGCCGGGCTTGGCCACCGGCGGCGGTGGCGAGCAGTTCGTGCCACCGGGTGCGCCCGGCTCGCTGCCACCCGGCTCGTCACCGGCGACCGCGCCGATCAAGTCGCTCGGCGGCGGTGGCTCGTCCGGCGCCGGCGCGACCGGCGTCGAAGGTTCGCTCGGCAGTGGCAACCGCGGCCCCGACGGCCTGCTGGCGAAGGGCCGCACGGTCGGCGCGATGCCGCAGGCCCCGCTCCCGCCCGGGCAGTTCACGGCCGAACGCGGGTTCGTGGCGAAGCCCGGCGCGACACCGGGCGACATCGGCGCGGGCGCGGCGGCGATCGGCGCGGGCGCGGCCGGCGGCGCGCTGAGCGGCGACAAGGAGCGCTTGCGGCGGGAGAAGGGCGAGGCGAAGGGCCCGGTCCGGCCGCTGCCGGTCGGCGAGCTGCCCGAGGAGGAGGCCGTCGCGCTGCGGAAGTCGGAGCAGATCAGCCCGAAGCAGCAGGCCGGCGAGTCGAAGTTCCTGTCCGAGGCGGCCCCGCAGGAGGACGACGCCGAGCACGTCCGCCGCTTCGGCGTCGACGACCAGGACCTGTTCGCCGACCAGCGGATGGTTTCCCCCGACGTGATCGGCGACCACGGCGGGGACGGGCGCTGACCGTGTCGCTGGTGCTGTCCGCGCGGGAGTTCGACGTGCTCTGGGAGTCGTTGGGCCTGCCGCGCAAGCACGTCGCGCTCGACGTGCCGAGCGAAGGAACGACCCGCGCCGAGCGGCGGGAAGTGGTGGAAGCGGCCTGGGCGTCGCTGAGTGAGCGGCGCCTGGCCCGCAACGGCCGGGTGTCGGGCGAGGTGGCGGACCAGCTGCACCTGCTCGCCCGCCCCCAGTTCGGCATCGACGTGTGGGTGTGGGCCGAGCGCGAGATCCGCGGCCGCGCGGTGAGCGTCCGCAGCCAGGCGGTCCTGGCGGTGGTGGACCACGGCGAGGTCTGGCTGATCCCGGCGACGGAGGACGGTCTCCCGGAGGCGGCGGTCTCGGTGGCGGGCGACCTCGGACCGGGCATCGGCCAGACGGTGAGCATCCCGTACTCGGTACTGCGCGAGGCCGACGCGTCCGCTCGCGGCGAGGCAAAGGCTCTGGTCACGGCGTTGGAGGACCGGGGCGTCGAGCTGTTCCAGGCCCAGGAGCTGTCGGGGATGCTGCTGGGCCAGGAGGCCCGGGGTCAGTTCGGGGCCGAGCGAGTGGGCCGCGACGGAGTGGTCCACCGGGCGGGCCGAGTGGCGGCGTTCTTCGACACGGACGCGGGGCGGTACCTGTTCCAGGTGGTGTCGGACCGCGACGGTCGCGAGTGGGCGACGGTGACCCCGGCGGACAACGCCCTGCTGGCGACGCGGATCCGCGAACTGATGGCGGAGGCCTGATCCCCGCCGGGTGGAAGTTGGCGTGGAGCCGTACCCGCGACCGCGCGGAAGTCATAAAGTAAGCGCGGGAACCGTTCTGGTCATGACGACGTCTGATCGGGCGGACGCAAGTTTGCGAAGGGGATGACGAACCGTGCCTGTCTACGACACCGACTCGATGGCCATCGCGGCCGGCCAGGTGGAGAAGCTGAAGGACGAGTTCGAAAAGTCCAAGCAGAAGGTCACCGGCATGGACCACGAGCACGAAAGCCCCTTCGGTGGAATGGACGACAAGGGCGACGCACACAACGCGGTCGGCAAGTTCAAGGACGGCGTGCACAGCCAGTTCGATGCCGCGGGCAAGCACATGGAGGCGCTGGGGTTCGCCATGCGCAAGGCCGCCGGCCTGCTCGTCGAGACCGACCAGGTCGGGGCGAGCGACCTCACGCTGCACGTGGACAAGTGACGGACTGAGCAGGGGGCACGAGAGTGGGCTTGAACGACGTCGGCGCCGGAGAGCCGGACAATTGGGACGCCTTCATGAAGAAGGTCGATCAGGTCGAAAAGGTCGACCTGAACAAAATCACGGCGGCGGCGACGCAGTTCCGTGAAGCCGGCAAGAACGCCGGCGACCACACCGCTTCCTTGAAGAATTCGACCGACGCGCTCAATGGCGGCGTGTGGGCCGGCCCCGCGGCGGACCAGTTCTTCCAGTACGTCCGCCAGGTGCGCGACGCCGGCACCAAGGTGCAGACCCACCTCGAGGACGTCGCCAAGGACCTCGAGACGCTGGGGACCAATCTCGCGGAGATCAAGCGCAAGGTCTCGGACAAGCAGGACTCCGCCGAGACCGCCGTCAACGCCCGCAACCAGCAGGCCAAGACCGACATGGAAGCGGCGGACCGAGTGGCCGCCGAGCACGCGAAAGACCCGGACAAGCCGGCGCCCAGCCCGACCGCCGCGGAGATCAAGGCGAAGGCGGCGACGGACATCCACACGATCACCGCCGGCTTCGACGGTGACGTGACCGGCCTGCAGACCCAGGCCGACACGCAGATCAAGGCCTCGCAGAAGCTGATGTCCCAGCAGATCGAGGGCGGCTACGACCAGGTCCCCCTGCCGAGCAGCACCCCCGCGGCGCCCAAGAGCACCGGCGGCATCCACAGCAACGGCTCCTCCCACCATGGCGGTGGCGGCGGAGGAGGCGGAGGCGGTGGTGGAGGCGGCGGCCTCGGCCCCAGCGGCGGACCCCCGTCCTCGCCGCCCCCGGGCAACGTCCAGCAGTGGATCCAGGAAGCCATCAAGGCACTCCAAGCCGCCGGCGTGCCCGTCACGGACGCCGACATCCCCAACATCTGGGCGATCATCCAGCACGAGTCGGGCGGGAATCCCAACGCCATCAACAACTGGGACTCCAACGCCGCGGCCGGGCACCCGTCCAAGGGGCTCATGCAGTGCATCGACGGGACGTTCAACGCCCACAAGCTGCCCGGCCACGACAACATCTACAACCCGGTCGACAACATCATCGCGGGCGTCCGGTACTCCTACGACCGCTACGGCGGCCTCGGCAACGTGCCGGGCATCAAGGCCATGGCCCACGGTGGTGCCTACCAGGGGTACTAGAACTAGCCTGGCCGCATGGTCGACCTCGGAGCCTTCGCGGGGCCCGCGCTGCGGGCCGGTGTGCCGCCCTTCCACGTCATGGACGTCCTCTCCGCGGCCGGCGCCCGGCAGCGCAGCCACGGCGATCTCGTGTCGCTCGCCGCCGGGCAGCCGTCCGTGCCCGCGCCGAAACCCGTCCTCGAAGCCGCTCGTGAAGCGCTGGGCAAAAGCACCCTCGGCTACACCGAACAGCTCGGCATCCCGGAGCTGCGGGACGCCGTCGCCGGGCACTACCAGCGGAAGTACCGGCTCGACGTCAGCGCGCAGGACGTCGTCCTGACCACCGGGTCGTCCGGGGGCTTCCTGCTCGCCTTCCTCAGCGCCTTCGACCCCGGTGCCAAGGTCGCGATGGCGCGGCCGGGCTACCCCGCCTACCGCAACCTGCTGTCCGTCCTCGGCTGCGAGGTCGTCGAGTTCGCCACCACCGCCGAGACGAACTTCCAGCCCACCGTCGCCCTGCTCGACGAGCTCGGCCCGATCGACGGCCTGATCGTCGCCAGCCCCAGCAACCCGACCGGGACCGTCCTGCCGCCCGGGGAGCTCGCCGCGATCACCGGCTGGTGCTCGTCGCACGGCGTGCAGCTGATCAGCGACGAGATCTACCACGGCATCTCCTACGGGGCCGAGCTCGACTGCGCGTGGCAGTTCGGCCGCGAGCCGCTCGTGCTCGGCAGCTTCTCGAAGTACTTCGCGATGACCGGCTGGCGGCTCGGCTGGATGCTGGTGCCGCAGCGCCTCCACCGCGCGGTCGACGTCCTGACCGGCAACTTCACCATTTGCCCGCCCGCGGTCTCGCAGTACGCGGCGCTCGCCGCCTTCACGCCCGAGGCGTACGCGGAGGCCGACGCGCACGTAGAGCACTACCGCGCCAACCGCGACCGGCTCTTCACCGGCCTCAAGGGCATCGGCCTCGACCGGCTCGCGCCCGCCGACGGCGCCTTCTACGCGTACGCCGACGTCAGCGCGTACACCCAGGACAGCCTGAGCTGGTGCCAGCGGCTGCTCGCCGACACGGGCCTCGCCATCACCCCCGGCGTCGACTTCGACCCGGTCGACGGCGGCAAGTACGTGCGATTCTCCTTCGCCGGCAGCGCGGCCGACATCGACGAAGGCGTCCGCCGGCTCGGGGCCTGGCTCGGCCAGGGGGAACCCTGATTCATCCCTGAACGTTGGCTCTACGAGGGGAGTTTCCCCGGCCGAGGTGTCACAGTGGAGACATCGGGCCACCAGCGGCCACGGGAGCAATCGGAGGAAGCCATGTTCTGGAAGATCGTCGGCGGCCTGATCGTCGCCTGGGTGGCGTTCATGGTGCTGGGCGCCGTGATCGGCTTCGTGTTCAAGGCCGTCCTGTGGATCGCCATCATCGGTGGCATCGCCTTCCTCGGCGCCGCCGGCTACCGCGCGATCAGCGGCGGCAAGAAGGACCCGAGGCGCATCAACCGCTACTGAGCAAACCCGAAGACCGCGTCACGTCGCCGAGTTCCACCGGCGCCGGGCGCGGTTTTCCGCTGTTCACGGCGATGTTTCTTTGATCAATTCCCAGTCCGGCGAACGTGACATTTCAACGTCATGTCGACGTGCAGATGCACGTGTTCTTGCACGTGCATGACAAGCTCGGTACGCTGAGTAGTGAGTTCGAAGACGGTTTCCGATGATCTTTGACAACAGGAGATTCCCGCGATCGAGGGGTCCGGAACATCGGTTCCGGACCCCTCGATCGACGTGAAAACAGGCGTTTACCGCGCCTTTTCCCGGTGAAGACGTCGGTCTCGCGACCTCCGCCGGCCACCGGTGCCCAAGTGTCGGCATGATCGGTCACTCCTCATAAGATGATCACCTGCCGAGTCTGCGTCTCGGTCTTGATCAGCAGCTCGGCTCCTTCCTCTTTGGTGGCCCGGTAAAGCACTTCGCCGTAACCGATCAACCGGCGAACGGCTTCGGTGAGCGTGACGCCTTCGCGGTCGATGACCCGCTGGAGGGCGTCGACCGTCTCGGGGTTGACCGCGACGTTGATCCGTTTCGGTGCGGTCCCCTTCGTGTGGGCCACTTCCGAACGTTCTCGAGGCGGGGCGGCGGGCTCGATGGTCGTGTCCGGGGCTGTGGTCCTGGCGGCCATGCTCTCTCCTTTGGCGGGTCGTCGCCCCCGTCCGGCAAACGACCGGTGCGTGGCTTCGGTCGCCGCCAGTGTGAGGGGCGTGTCGCGTGCGTGGCAAGTGCGTGGTTAGTCGGTGCGGTGACGCTACCTGTTACGTGCGTGAGCGCTGACTGGTTCAGTGCGTCCGAGCTGCTGCGGACGGGCATCCAAAACCGCACGTCATAGTGCATTTCCAGCCAACTTACCAGTGGATTACACGTGGTGACCACGTACATCCACTCAACCACTTTTCACTCGAAAGGGCCACAGCTTGAGGTGACGTGTTCACATAAGCACACGCTTAGCGAGTGTGCGCTGACGTGCGCATGTGAGAAATCTGCGCAATGAAGGCATGTTTCGAACACGTGCAACGTGTCTGTGAACCACGTATTCGACACAAGTCCGGTAAAGTTTCCGGCGTGGTGAGCTTGCTCACTCCCCTGGCTTGCTCCCGAAAGATCGACTCTCGACCCCCCTCGCGCGAGACAAGGAGTCTGCACATGCCCGCCCCCGATCGTCCCCCGACCGCGATGAAGCTGACCAATCCGTCGGCGGCTGCCTATCCCGACCCCGGCGAGTACTTCGAACCCACCGCTCGCGGCATCGAAGGAGCCGAAGAAATCTCCAGTGACCCGTTGTACGCCGAGTACGACGTATGAGTGGCGAATCCGCCGCGACGGCGGAAAGCGGTCCCGGAAGACCCGGCGACCAGGCGAAGGGCGACGAGTGGATCGACCCCAAGGCGCCGCCGGAACCCGGTGAGGCGCAGTGGGAGGACCTCGAGCACCCGTCGCCCGGCGAGACCGAGCCGACGCATCGGCGCCCTGGCCAGGCACCGTTGTTGCTGGAGCGGCCCACCTTCCGTGAGGTCCAAGAGGCCGCGGACCGGCAGCACCGCGCGGAGATGCAGTCCAGCCAGGCGGAACATGCCGCGCAGTTGCAGCTTCAGCAGACCAGGCACGCGGCGGGCATGCAGCAGAAAGTACTGCTCGGCGTGGGTTTCATCCTGCTGGCCGTCTTCGGGACCATCTTCGCCGCGGTGTGGAACCACGCGGTGGCACCGGACTTCGCGTTGGAGATGAGCAGGATGATCATCCCGGCGTTGCTCGGTTCGGCGAGCACCATCGTCGGCGCGCTCTTCATCGTCGGCGGCCGGAGGCGGCGGTGAGCCGCGTGGCTCAGTCCAGCCAGGCCTGAGCCGCGTCGGCGCCGTTCCACACCTGGGCCTTGAGGCCGACCGCCCGTGCTCCGTCCACATTGGACGGGCGGTCGTCGAAGAACAGGCAGTCGGCCGGCTCCGCGCCGAGCTCGTCGAGCAGGAGGCGGAAGATCTTCGCGTCCGGCTTGACGCACCGGACGTCACCCGAGAAGAGCGTCACGCGGAAGTGGCGCGCCCACTCCTGCGCGCGAACCCATTCGCCGAACACCACTGGGGCGTTCGACAGCAGCGCCAGTGATGCGCCGGCCTCGGAAAGTGTCTCGAACAGCGCCTGCGAGGACGGTTCGAGGTGGCTCCAGCCCTCGACGTCGATCTGCGTCAGCTCGTCCGACAGTTCTTCGCCGACGGACACACCCAGCGCCTTGCCGACCGTCTGCCAGTACTCGAGCGGAGTGCTCCCGGCGTCGTAGGGAATCCGGTAGTCCCAGTACGCCTTCTCGAACTCCGGCAGCGGCGCGCCCATCGCCGCGGCCATGGCCGGGCGGGCCGCGCTCGGCTTGCTCAGCACGTCGCCGTAGTCGAACACGATCCAGTTCACGCTGTCCCCAGTACTCATCGGGCGCCGGTCTTGATCCGGCGCAAGGCTTCTTCGACTTCGGCCGCGCTCAGGTCCCGGTGCGTGACGAACCGGACCTTGCCCGCCATCGGCACCGCCCGGATCCCGAGCGAGTCCAGCCAGGCCAGCGCGGTCGGGATGTCGGGGACCTCGGCGAGCACGATGTTGGTGTCCGGCACGTTCGTCGGCCAGCCGTGCTCGGTCAGGCCTTCGGCCAGGCGCCGGGCGTTCTCGTGCGACTCCGCCAGCTCGGGGACGCGGTCCAGCGCGACCAGGCACGCCGCGGCCAGGACGCCGCCCTGCCGGACGCCGCCGCCGAGCATCTGCCGCATCCGGCGGGCCCGCTCGACGAACGCGACGCTGCCCGCGACGACCGAACCGACCGGTGCGCCGAGGCCCTTGCTGAAGCAGGCCGACACGCTGTCGACGCCGACGGTCAGCGCGGCGGGCGGCACCTCGAGCGCGACCGCGGCCTGCCAGAGCCGGGCGCCGTCGAGGTGCACGGTCAGGCCGGCTTCCTTCGCGACGGACAGCAGCTGGGCGTGCTCGTCGGGCGGCGTCACCGCGCCACCGGCGGCGTTGTGCGTGTTCTCGAGACAGAGGAGCGATGTCCGTAATGTGAAGTACGGCCCGGGTTGTCCGATCGCGGCCGCGAGGGCGTCGGGCGAGGGGCGGCCCGGGCCGCCGTCGTGCTCCAGGATGTCCGGCATCCCGCCGGCCAGCCACGCCGCGGAGCCGAGCTCGTTGCTCAGCACGTGGGCGCCGCGCGTGGCGAGGAACCGGTCGCCGCGCTGCAGGTGGAGGCTCAGCGCGACGAGGTTCGCCATGGTCCCGCTCGGCACCCACAGGGCGGCCGGCATGCCCAGGACGTGCGCGGCGCGTTCCTCCAGCGCCTGGACCGTCGGGTCGCGTTCGAGGACGTTGTCGCCGACCTCCGCGGACGCCATCGCCGCGCGCATCGTGTCATCCGGACGGGTGACGGTGTCGGAACGGAAGTCCAGCGGCGGCAGCGTGAAGGTCACGGAGTGATCACATCACACCCACCCGACGGGGATCAATGAGCCCTCGGGTGGTCGAACCCACTCGGTCCATGCAACCGTGGACGCCCCTGATTCCGTCCTACCCACCGACGACAACAGAGCGGAGCACGACTGCGCGTGGACCAGCGCGACGAGGAGGAGTTCGCGGAGTACTTCGCCGCCAGGCGGGACGCCGTGCGCCGGACCGCGTACATGCTCTGCGGCGACTGGCACCGGGCGGACGACCTCGCGCAGACGGCGTTCGTCGCGCTGCACCGGAGGTGGAAGAAGATCAGGGATCGCGCGGCGACCGACGCGTACGTCCGCACGACGCTCGTCCGGGCGTCGATCGACGAATCGCGGCGTCCGTGGCGGCGCGAATGGCAGACCGAGACGCTGCCCGAGCCCGCCGACGACTCGCCAGGCCTCGACGACCTCGTCGCGACCAGGGAAGACCTGCTCGCGGCGTTGAAGGAAGTGCCGCCCAAGCAGCGGGCGGTGCTGGTCATGCGGTTCTTCGAAGGGCTCGACGTGACCAGCGCGGCGACGGCGCTGGGCTGCAGCGAAGGCAACGTGAAGAGCCAGACCGCACGCGGGCTGGCGAACCTCAAGCAGGTGCTCGAACGGGAGGTGGAGACCAATGGATGAGCAGGAGCTGCGCTCGTTGTTCTCCGCCGCGCCCGGCGAAGCGCCTTCGCCGACGTTCTCGCAGGACGACGTCGTCCGCGAATCCCACCGCCAGACCGTGCGGCGCCGCAACCGGATCACCGCCGGGGTGAGCGCCGCGGCACTGGTGGTCGTCGGGTTCGGTGCGTACGGAGTGTTGTCCGGGGGTACCCCCGAGGCACTGACGTCCGCGGACAACGGCGCCATGTCGTCGCAATCCGGGCCGGGATCGGGGCAACCCGGGCTGAGCCCGGCACGTCCTGAAGTCGGTGGGGGGTCACCGAACTTCTCGTCCGAACCACCTCGGCAGGGAGGTGACCAGGGCGGGAAGACCGGCCAGCTGGCCGAAGGCGCCTCCGGGTGCGAACAGGTGGACGGGGAGCTCGCCATTGCCCTCGCTGGCGAGCTCCCCGGCCACGTCGCCGGTACCCCGGCTGTCCCGGGCGGCGCCTGTTCGACGGGCTCGCGCTCCGCCGGGTTCCCGGTTCCGGGCGGCGAGGTGTCCGCGGCGGTGTACCCGAAGGGCATTCCCGTGGTCTTCAAGTCCCAGCCGGCCGGCACGGTCACGGCCCAGGTGGCCACCGCGTCCGGCGGATCGTTGGTGCTGGTCAGCGTGCCTTCGTCCGGGGCGACGGCACCGTACGCGGGCCAGGTGCAGGCGTTCGCGCACGATCTCGCGCCCCGCTTCTGAGCCCGGGTCCGCCCGGTTGGCAGAATGACCGGTCATGACCGCAGCGACCACCCCGAAAGGGGAACGACGGCGCGCCGCGCTCGTCGAGGCCGCCGCGAAACTGCTCGTCGAGGGCGGGTTCGACGCCGTCCGGCACCGGGCCGTCGCCGAGCGGGCGGGGCTGCCGCTCGCGTCGACTACGTACTACTTCGACTCGCTGGAAGAGCTGGTCACGGCGGCCGTCGAGCACCACGGGCATGGGGAGCTGGAGACGGGCCGCCGCCGGCTGGAGGAGCTGGCGACCCGCAACCGCGGCGTGCAGGCGACCGTCGACCTGGTGCTGGAGATGCTGCTCGGGCCGGAGACGGACGACCCGGAGGCTGACGCGGAAGCCGTGCTGCTGCGGTACGAGCGGCTGGTCGCGACCGGCCGCCGTCCGTACCTGCGGCCGCTTATGCGGACGCTGTCGGCCCAGCTCAACGAGCTGCTGACGGAGATCTTCGCCCGCTCGGGCACGCCGGTGAGCGAAGCCGACCTGGAACGGCTGGTGGCGCTGGTCGACGGCGCCGTCGTCAACGCCCTGATCGCGATCGACCCGGCCCCGCGCGCCGCGGCGTCACGGATGCTGCAGAACGCACTCGACGGCACCTGAGTCGTTACTGTCGTGCAGGTGGATCTGAACCTGCTGACCGCCTTGGACGCGCTGCTGGAGGAGAACTCCGTGCAGGCGGCCGCCGACCGGTTGCACCTCACGCCACCCGCGATGAGCCGCACGCTCGCGCGGATCCGGGCGACTACCGGGGACGACATCCTGGTGCGCACCGGCCGCACGATGACCCCGACGCCTCGCGCGCTGGCGATGCGCGACGAGGTGCGGACCCTGGTGTCCCGCGCGAACCGGGTGCTGGCCCCGGCCCGCACGGTGGACCCGGCGACGTTGCGGCGCACGTTCACCATCCAAGGCCACGACGCGCTGCTCGCGGCGTTGTTCCCGGCGTTGCTGCGCACGGCATCGGCCGAGGCGCCCGGGATCGGCTTGCGGTTGCTGGCGGAGGCCCCGGTGGACACGCCCGACCTGGCCCGCGGGCACGTCGACCTGGAGGTCGGCGCCACGGTGCCGGGCTCGCCGGAGATCAGCCACGACGTGGTCGGCGAGGACCGGTTGGCCCTGGTGACCCGCGCCGGTCGCGCGCTGGACCTCGAGGAGTTCGCGGCGGCCGAGCACGTGATCGTGTCCCGGCGCGGTCGGTTGCGCGACGCGGTGGACAAGGCGCTGGCCGAGCTGGGGATGCGCCGCCGGGTGGTGGCGGCGCTTCCGACGGCGGCGCTGGCGCTGCAGGCGATCGCCCACAGCGAAGTGGTGGGGGTGATGCCGATCCGGGCCACGGCCCAGGCGCGCGCGGACACGGGGTTGGCGGCGACCGAACTGGCGCTGGACCTGCCGGGCGCACCGGTCGTGTTGAGCTGGCACAGCCGTTACGACACGGACCCGGCGCACGAGTGGCTGCGCGGCCACTGCCGCACGGCGCTCGCCCAGGTGCTGGAGCCCGAGACTCCGGCGCCCGAAGGTCTTGAATGAGTCATTCAGGTCTTCCAGCGTCTTGAATGACTCATTCAAGACGTTTCGGCCCGGCCGGCTCACTTGGGCAGCGCCACCAGCACTTCCCCGCGGGGTCCGTCCTCGGCCGCGTCCAACATCGCCGCCGCCACTGTCGCGTGCGTGACCATTGCCGGGAACCACCGGCGTGGCACCGAATCGATGCCCAGCACCCGCCGCGTCGGGCTGATCGGGCCGGCCTTCATCGGGCCCACTTGGACCACCGTCCCACCCATGCCGAGGATCGCCGCGTCCGCGCCCACCTTGTCCGGCAGCTCGGCCTTCATGAACCGCTCCACCAGCGTCCGCGTCAGCCAGCCCGCCGCGCCCGCCGACGGCCCGGTCCCGAACGCCCCCACCGACACCGCCCGCGACGGCCTCGCGGCCACCACCGCACGAGCCCCGGCGGTCAGCACGCCGGGCGGATCGCCCTTCCGCAAACCCAGGGCGTCGAGCACGATTTCGCTTCCTCGCAAGGCATCCGCGATTCCCGCGGCATCATTGACGTCGGCGGCCACCGGAGTCAGCCGCTCGGTGGGAGGCAGCGAGGGACGCCGGCTGATGGCCACCACCTCGTGCCCGCGCGACAGCGCCTGCCGCACCAGCTCACTGCCCACCGCGCCCGACGCGCCGAGCACCGCCACCCGGCTCACTTCAGCACCTCCAGCGCCGCGGCGTGCAGACCCGGGGCGGCGACCAGGATGTCGGCCGAGTTGACGTCCCACGGAGCACCCGCGAGGTCGGAGACGACCGCACCTGCTTCGCCGGCCAAGAGGCTGCCGGCCGCCGTCCCCGGCAAGTCGGGTTCGTACTGCCAGAACACGTCGTACTGCCCGGAAGCCACGCCCAGCAAGGGGAACGTCGTCGGAATCGTGTTGCGCACCAGCAATGCCCGTGACGCCATCGCCGCGAACGCGCCCGCGAACCGTTCGTAGACAACGGAGTCGTTGCCGCCCTGGCTCGCCGTGACCGCCGCCGCCGAGAGGTCCGTCTTGGTCGAGACGCGCAGCCGCTGTCCGTTGAGGAACGCGCCCTGCCCGCGCGTCGCCGTGTACGTCAGGTCGCCGATCGGCTGGCGGAAGACGGTCAGCTCCGGCTGTCCGTCCGTGACCAGCGTGATCGTCACGCCCCACTCCGGCAGGCCGTGGACGTGGTTGACCGCGCCTTCGGTGCCGTCGACCACCCACCAGCGCCCGGCCGGCACGACCCGGCCGCTCTCGTCTTCGTCCCACCAGCCCACTCCGGCGACGCCGTCGAGCGCCTCCCGCACGATCGCCGTCGAGGCCGCTTCGAGGCCGGTGCCGAGCTCGTACATCGCCGTCCGGTCCGCCGGCCGGCTCGCCGGGTCGAACGAATCCAGCAACGCGAGTCCGGCTTTCTCGGCCGCCTGAGTCATCACCGCAAGAACGTTGTCGTTGGTCATGACTCCATTACGGCACGCCGAACGCCCTGATTCCAGTGCAATCTACTTAATCGACGAGTTACCGTCGTGCACTTGACTCAGGACTTGCGCTGAGCCTTCGCCAGGTCGTCGCGGGACTTCGTGACGAGCGCCAGCATCGCCTGCTCGGCCGCGACCGGATCGCCGGCGACGATCGCGTCGAACACCTTCCGATGGCTCGGCACCGGGTCTTCCGCCGCCGATGCCCCGTGCACGAGCTTGTCGCGCTCGGCCAGCCCGATCGCGATGACGCGTTCCATCCGCATCAGGAAGTTGTTGTGGGTGGCGGTCATCAGCCGCCGGTGGAACGCGAGGTCGGCCTGGACGCTCGCCTCCGCGTCGTCGGCCGCGGCCATGTCGGCCAGTGCCTCCCGCAGCGACTCGAGGTCTTCCTCCGACGCGCGTTCGGCCGCGATCCGCGCCGCCGCGGGCTCGACGACCGTGCGGACCTCGGTGAGCTCGTCGAGCAGGCCCGGGTCGTCGGCGGCCGCGGTCTGCCAGCGCATGACGTCGGTGTCGAGCATGTTCCACTTTTCGCGCGGCTGGACGAACGTGCCGCGCTTCTGCCGGGCGTCGATCATCCCCTTCGCGGCCAGCACTTTCAGTGCTTCGCGCAGCGCGGTCAGGCTGATGTCGAGCTCTTCGCGCAGCGCCGGCAGGTCCAGGACGGTGCCTTCGCCCCACTCGTCGGAGAGGATCCGGCTGGCCAGTGCCTCCACGGTCTGGCCGTGCAACCCGCGTGGCCGGTGTTCGGTCAATGGAGGGGCCCTCTCAGCTGGCAGGTCGTGATCGGAGTCATCCTACGCCGCCCGCTAAGTCGTCATAAATTATGAATACATCTTGACACCGGCGTCGCCCGGTTGCACTCTTTGGCAGCAGTCACGCCCGTGAGGGCGCCGAAGACAGCACCATGACAAAGGGGTCACGACATGACGAGTGCAGGCCTGTCCCGCCGTCGTTTCCTGCGCAACGCGAGCCTGGCCGGGCTGGGCGCGATCGGGTCGTCCGGCTTCCTCGCCGCCTGCGCCACCTCCGCGAACTCCGGCCCGGTCAAGCAGGCCGCCGGCGCGGTCACCGTCCAGTCGAACCTGTCCTCGCCCGAGGCGAAGAAGGCGATCGAAGCGCTGGCCCAGGCGTTCGGCGCGAAGGGCGGCGCGACGGCGACGGTCAACACCGTCGCGTCGGAGACCTTCCGCACCCAGCTGCCCAGCTACCTCACCGCGGCCACCCCGCCGGACACCTACACGTGGTACCCGGGTTCGCTGCTGTCCGGCTACGCGCGCAAGGGCCTGCTGCTCGACGTCGGCGACGTCTGGCAGACCATGGGCGACTACAGCGCCGCGTTCCGCGCGCTCTCCGGCGACGGTGCCGGGCACCAGGTCTTCGTCCCGACGTCCTACTACTGGTGGGGCTTCTTCTACCGGAAGTCCAACTTCGCGAAGTGGGGCGTGCAGCCGCCGACGAACTGGAGCGAGTTCCTCGCGCTGTGCGAAACCCTGAAGGGCAAGGGAATCGCGCCGATCGGGCTCGGCGCGGGCGGCAACACGCCGTGGACCGCGTCCGCGTGGTTCGACTACCTGAACATCCGGATCAACGGCGCGCCCTTCCACCGCGAGCTGCTCGCGGGCAAGCAGCGCTTCGACGACCCGCGCGTCAAGAAGATCTTCGACCCGTGGCGCCAGGCCCTGCCGTACTTCGACCCGAACGGCACCGCGATCGCCTTCCAGGACGCGACGACCGTGCTGCTCCAGGGCCGCACCGGCATGGTCCTCACCGGCACGTTCTTCGCCGACGCCGCCCCGAAGGACGCGCTCGACGACCTCGACTTCTTCCAGTTCCCGATCCTCGACCCGGCCGTCCTGGTCGCCGAGGAGGGCCCGACCGACGGCTTCTTCGCCAGCGCGCGCACCCCGCACGTCGCCGAGGTCAAGGAGTGGTTCAAGTACGTCGCGACGGCCGAGGCGCAGGAGCTCTACATCAAGAACTCCTCCGGCACGGTCCTGCCGACGAACCCGAAGGCCAAGGACAACGGCACCCCGCTGGTCCAAAAGGGACGGAAGCTGCTCACCGACGCCAAGGAGATCACGCAGTTCTTCAACCGCGACTCCTCCGACGCGCTGCAGCCGACCGCCGACGCCGCGCTGATCCGGTTCATCCAGAAGCCCAACGAGCTCGACTCGATCCTGAGCGACTGGCAGACGGCCGCGCAGAAGGTCTGGCAGTCCTGAGATGGCGGTGCTGACCGCGAAACGGCCCGACACGGCGTTCCTGGCCGCGAAACGCCGTCGTCGCCGGATCTCGCCCGTGCTGCTGGCGTTCGTCCTGGTGCCGCTCGTTGTCGAGGGGTTCTGGGTGTTCTGGCCGGCGCTGCAGGGGTTCTACCTGGCGCTGACGAACTGGGACGGCGTCTCGGCGCCCACGTTCGTCGGCTTGGGGAACTTCGCCGAGATGTTCTCCGACGACATCTTCAAGACCGCCGCGTTCGACACGGTGATCTGGCTCGTGCTCTTCGGCGGCCTCTCGGCCGTCGGGGGGCTCGCGCTGGCGACGTTGCTGCAGAAGGAACGCCGGGGCGTCGGGTTCTACCGGGCCGCGCTGTTCACGCCGGTGGTGTTCTCGCTGGTCGCGACGTCGCTGATCTGGCAGGTGATCTACCAGCCGGACGGCGTGTTCAACAAGGTGCTCGGCGCGATCGGGCTCGGCAGCTGGCAGCACGCGTGGCTCGCGGACCCGAAGACCGCGCTGTACGCGGTGCTCGTCCCGGCGCTGTGGCGGCAGCTCGGCTACGTCATGGTGCTGTACCTGGCCGGGCTCAAGGGCATCGACCCGGCGCTGTACGAAGCGGCCAAACTGGACGGCGCGACCGCGTGGCAGCAGTTCCGCAACGTGACGTGGCCGCAGCTGCGCAGCGTCAATTCGGTCGTCCTGTCGGTGATCATCATCGACTCGCTGCGGTCGTTCGACGTCGTGTGGTCGATGACGAAGGGCGGGCCGTACCACTCGTCCGAGCTGCTGAGCACGTACATGTACGCGACGGCGTTCCAGTCGCTGCGGCTCGGCTACGCGTCCGCGCTGGCCGTGGTGATCTTCGTGCTGGCGTTCGGCGTGATCGTGACCTACCTCGTGCGCGCCTTCCGGGAGGACTCGTGAGGAGGACGCGCACGTTCGGGTTCCACCTGCTCGCGGGCGGGCTCTCGGTGCTGTGGCTGCTGCCGATCGCGCTGGTGCTGACGACGAGCGTCCGGACGTTCTCCGACATCGCGTCGAACGGCCTGGGCGCGCTGCCGGCGTCGTTCTCGCTCGACGGGTTCGGCCAGGCGTGGGGTGAGGGCGGCGGTGGGCACGCGATGCTGAACAGCCTGCTCGTGACGATCCCGACGGTGCTGCTCGCGCTGCTGCTGAGCTCGGCGGCGGCGTTCGCGCTGAGCCGGTACCGGATCCCGCTCCGCCGCACGATCATCCTGGTCATGCTGGCGGGAAACCTGCTCCCGCCGCAGATCCTGCTCGTGCCGGTCGCGAAGCTGGCCGAACTGCTGGGTATCTACGACACGCTGACGGCACTGATCGTCGTGCAGGTCGGGTTCGGGCTCGGCTTCTACACGTTCGTGCTGCAGGGGTTCATGCGGTCGATCCCGGACGAGATCCAGCAGGCGGCGCTGATCGACGGCGCCGGCGTCGCACAGATCTTCTGGCGGATCATCCTGCCGATGACCCGCCCGGCGCTGGCCGCGCTCGGCGCGCTGGCGTTCACCTGGACGTTCAACGACCTGCTGTGGTCGATCACCGTGCTGCGCACCGGGACGGTGATGCCGGTGACGCCGGCGCTGCTCGGCCTGCAGGGGCAGTACGTGTCCAACTGGAACGTGATCGCGGCGGGCTCGGTCATCGCGGCCGTGCCGACGGTCGCGGTGTTCCTGCGGTTCCAGAAGCACTTCATTTCGGGGCTGGCGATCGGGGCGATCAAGTGACGTGGACCGTGTCCATGAAGTCCACTTCGTACACGGTGGCGCTGGATCCTTCTTCCCGGTGGGCCGAACTCGTCGCGTGGGGGCCGTCCGGGATCGAGGACGGGCCGTCGGTGTTCACGAACGCGGGCTCGGTGCACTTCATCACCGACGCCGACGCGGCGCCGGTGGAATACGCACCGCTGGGGCTGCGGCCGTTCTCCGGCGCGGACGTCTCGGTGCGGGGTGGTTCTTGGTGGCGGTTCGACTCCGCGTCCCACGACGGCGACCTGCGGTTGACCTTTGTGGACGAAGTCGCGGGGTTGCGCGCGGTGCTGTGCTACCGGCCGGTGCCCGAGACCGACGTCCTGACCCGGTGGGTCGAGTTCACGAACGCCGGTTCCGAGCCGCTGGAGTTCGACCGGCTCGGCTCGGCCGGGGTGTGCGTGCCCACCGTGTCCGGTGCGCAGCTGACGTACTTGACCGGGCAGTGGTCGCAGGAGTTCACACGGCAGTCCGTTTCGCTGCCCGCGGGCGGGTTCCGGATGGAGAGCCGGTTCGGCGTCCCGGGGCACGCTCATGTCCCGTGGCTGGCAGTACAGGACTCCTCGGGCGGCGCCGCTTTCGGCGTTTCCCTGGAATGGCCGGGGTCGTGGGAGATCTCCGCCGATGTGGAGCCGTCCGGGCTGACCCGCGTCCGGGCCGGGCGGCTGCCGTCACCGGGTCCGGTGCGGCTCGAGCCCGGAGCTTCGCTGGTGACCCCGGCCGTCGCGCTGGCGTCCAGTGTGGATGGACTGGCTGGGCTCGCGTCGGTGTGGCACGACTACGACCGGGTGCTGGCGGGTGCACGTTGGCGGCGTCCGCGTCCAGTGCTCTACAACTCTTGGGAGGCCACGGGCTTCGACGTCCGGAGTGCGCATCAGCTGGAGCTGGCGAAGCGCGCGGCCGACCTCGGCGTCGAGCTGTTCGTGGTGGACGACGGCTGGTTCACCGGCCGTGACGACGACACCGGCGGCCTCGGTGACTGGACCCCGGCGGAGGAGTCGTTCGGCTCGTTCGTCGATTCGGTGCGTGAGCTGGGCCTGGAGTTCGGCCTGTGGGTCGAGCCGGAGGCGGTCAGCCCGAAGTCGCAGCTCTACGCTTCGCATCCGGATTGGGTGTACCGCATCGACGGGCGCCCGCTCACGTTGATCCGCAACCAGCTCCTGCTGGACCTCGGGCTGCCCTCTGTTGTTTCGTTCATCAAGTCCACTCTGGACTCGTTGCTGTCGGCGTACCCGATCTCGTACCTGAAGTGGGACATGAACCGGCCGCCGACGGAACGCGGCCGGCCGGGCGCACCGTTCGCGGACCTCGACGCCGAGCACGTGGCGGGTTACTTGTCGGTGCTGGACCACCTGCGTTCGGCGCACCCCCACGTGACGATCGAGGCGTGCGCGGGCGGCGGCGGCCGGACCGACCTGGCCACGGTGGCCCGCACGGACGTGGTGTGGCCGAGCGACAACACCGGGCCGCTGGACCGCCTGGCCATCCAGGACGGGTTCCTGCTGATGCACGCGCCGCACCTGATGAGCTCGTGGGTGACGGAATCCCCGGGCGTGTTCGACCCGCGGCCCCGGTCGCTGCGGTTCCGTTTCGTGACGGCGATGGCCGGAGTGCTGGGCATCGGCGCGGACCTGTCTTCCTGGACGTCGACCCAGCATACCGAGGCGGCTTCGCTGATCGCTCTGTACAAGTCGATCCGTGACGTGATCCACCACGGGACGGCCCGGGTCCTGGCCGGCCCCTCGTCCCGGACGGCGGCAACGCAGTACACGTCCGAGGACGGAGACACGGTGGTCGTGCTGGCGTGGAGCACCGGGCAGTTGACCGGCGCGCCGCTGGTGCCGGGCCGGTCGTCGCGGGTGCGCCTCTCGGTACCGGAAGCGTCCTATGTGGATTCGGCGGGCACCCGCTATTCGTCAGCCCACCTGAGGTACGCGGGTCTCCCCTTCGACTGGACCACGGACCACGACGCCGATGTCGTGATCCTGCGGCGTCAGGGCAGCGACACCGGTAGCACGAACGTCGGCGAGCCCGTCGGGTAGCGTCGCAGGTCCGAGCTCGTTACCGGCAGCGTGAACGCCGTGACCGCGTCGTCCGACTGCGCCGCCACGTAACACGTGCCGCCCAGCAGGGCGAAGTGCCTCGGGTTCGCGCCGCACGGCTGGTCCGCCAAGGCGGTCAGATCATCGAGGGTGAACTCCGACATGCAGTCCGGACCGCGGTTCGACACGTAGAGGTTGGAGTCGGTCAGCTCCAGGTGGGCCACCAGGTTCGGCCCGTACCCGTGCGCTCCTCCCAGCGTCGATTCGGTGATCGATACCACCTCGAACGCGCCCGGGGACGTCTCGCGGACCGTCACCACCGTCCCGGCCAGTTCGCCCACCACGTAAGCGAGGTCGGTGCCCGGCCGCCGGACCAGCTGGCGCGGGCCCGTGCCCGGCGGCAGCTGAGACACCGCGAGCAGCTCCAGAGAACCGTCGGAAGACAGCGTGTAGCTGCGGATCTCGTCCGTGCCCAGGTCGACCGCGCTGACCACCGAACCGTCGGCCGACGGGACCGCCATGTGGACGTGCGCCGCTTCCTGGCGCTCGGGGTCGGGGCCGCTGCCCGTGTGCTGGACCAGAGCCGTCCGCGACTGGACAGCGCCGGACGCGGACAGCGAGAACACCGCCAGACTGCCCCCGGTGTAGTTGGCGCACAGCAGGAACCGGCCGTCCGGGGTCACCGCCAGGTGACACGGGTGCGCGCCGCCCGTCTCGGCCGTGCCCAGCACGGACAACGCGCCGGCGTCCGAAAGCGCCAAGGCCGTCACGCCACCGGTCGCGGTCTCGTTCGCCGCGTACAGCACCGGCAACGACGGGTGCTTCGCCAGCCACGACGGCGACTCCATCGGCAGCGAGGCGACCTCCGTCAGATCGCCGGTGGCGGACCGCGAGAACGTCGTGATCCCGGTGCCGTTCCCCGCATCGCCGGTGTAGCACCCGACGAAGACCAGCTCAGCCATGCGCGCTCCTCAACAGCGTTTCGACCCGGGCGGAGATCTCCGCGGCGGTGCCGCGGGTCAGCGCCGAGCCGACCCCGCACGCCACCGCGCCCGCCGCCAGCCAGCCTGGCACGTCCGCCGGTCCGATGCCGCCGGTGGGCACCAGCGGCGCCTGCGGGAGTGCCGCCCGCACGTCCTTCACCCAGGACGGGCTCAGCGCCGAGGCGGGGAAGACCTTTACCGCGTCAGCACCTTCTTCCAGCGCCCGCACGATTTCGGTCACCGAACCCGCGCCGGGGAACGCCGCCGCGCCGTACCGGTGAGCGGTACGGATCACCGCCGCGTCGACCGACGGCGACACCAGGAACCGCGCGCCCGCGCGGATCGCCAGCACCGCCGACGCCTCGTCGAGCACCGTGCCGGCGCCGATCGTCGCGTCCGCGTAGGCCGCGGTCAGCCCCGAGATCGCGTCCAGCGCGCCCGGGTTCGTCAGCGGCAGCTCGATCGAGCGCAGTCCGCCTTCCAGGGCCGCGCGCGCCGCCGAAACCGCCGACTCCGCGTCGTGCGTGCGCACGATCCCGACGACGCCCTGACGCAAAGCGTTCGCCGTGATCTCCCAGCGATAGGTCATCGGTCCACCTCCGTGCCGAGCAGTGCTTTCGTGAGTTCGCCCCGGTCGGGTAGGCCTTCCAGGTCGGTCCGGGTGCCGACTACCAGCGCCGCGCAGGCCGCGCCCGCCCGCAGCGCGTCCTCCGGCGACGCGCCCCGCAGCCACGCCGACAGGTACCCCGAGGTCAGCGCGTCCCCGGCGCCGACCGGGTCGACGACCCGCGTGACCAGGCTCGGCTGCGACCACGAGCCGTCGGCCGTCACCGCTCGGGCGACCTTGTCCCGCTGCTTGACGACCACCGTCTGCGCCCGGCCCGCGAGCAGCGCGTCCGGCGTCTGCCCGAGCAGTTCGAGCTCGTCGTCTCCGGCGAAGACGAGGTCCGCCCTGGTCAGCAGCGGGCCGACGGTCTCGCGCCAGCGGTCCGGCTTCGCGAGTTTCAGCCGGACGTTCGGGTCGAAGGACACCCAAGCGCCCGAAGCGCGGGCCAGTGTGAAGAGGGCTTCGACGGCTTCGCACGCGTCCGGCGACAGCATCGCCGTGATCCCGGAGACGTGTACGAGCCGAGCACCGTCGAGACCTGCGTCGCGCACGTACGCGGGTGTCAGGCGCGAAGCTGCGGAGCCGCTTCGGTGGTACTCGACCGTCTCGGTGTCCCGGATGAGGAACCCGGTGTACGCGTCCGGATCGACTTCGACCTGCGAGACGTCGACGTCGTCCGCGCGCAGGGTGGCGAGCACGTGCGCGCCGGACGGGTCGTCGCCGACGCGGCTCAGCCAGCGGACGCGGTGGCCGAGCCGGGCCAGGCCGACGGAGACGTTGGTCTCGGCGCCGGCAACGGAAGACGTGAAGGTGCGGGCGCGCCGCAGGGCGACGCCGGGCTCGGCGAGCAGCAGCCGCATCGCCTCGCCGAGAGTGACGACTTCGGTGTTCATCGCGGACAGCATAGCGCGTGAAATCTTAATTTAGGATTTATTCTTGACGGAGACCGAGACGCCCCGGCATGCTGCTCCCGGCTTAGCTCGACGCTGTTTCACTGGAGAAGGGTGTCCAGCAACATGTTCCTGAAGAGATCCCTAGCGGTCGTAGCAGCGGCAGCCGCCGCGCTCACCGCCATCGCGATCCCCGCACAGGCAACACCGGCCGTGGACCAAGGCGCTCCCGACTACTACGACAGCGGGGTCGCGAAGACCCCGTACATGGGCTGGAACACCTACTACGGCCTCGGCGCGCCCAGCGAGGCGTCGGTGAAGTCCGTCGCGGACTTCCTCGTCTCCAGCGGCCTGCGCGACGCCGGCTACCGCTACGTCTGGATCGACGGCGGCTGGACCGCCCCCGACCCGCGCGACGCCCAGGGCAACCTCCTCGCGGACAGCGCGAAGTTCCCCAGTGGACTGTCCACTTTGGTCAAATACCTGCACGACCGCCACCTGCTGGCCGGCATCTACACCGACGCGGGCGCCTCCGACGGCAAGAACTGCGCGGCCGGCTCCGGCGGCTACTACGAGCAGGACACCAAGCGCTTCGCGAGCTGGAAGTTCGACGCCGTCAAGGTCGACTTCCTCTGCGGCATCGCCCAGAACCTCAAGCCCGCCGACGCGTTCACGCAGTTCAGCCAGGCCCTCGCCAAGGCGGGCCGTCCGATGGTGCTCAACGTCTGCAACCCGGTCACCGACGAGTGGGGCACCCCGCACGGGCCCGACCAGGTCGCCGGCATCGCCTACAGCTACGGCCCGCTGGTCGCCGACTCGTGGCGCACCAGCACGGACATCGCGTTCGGCACGCCGTACGAGGGCATCTGGACCGATGTCCTGCGCAACATGGACGCCAACGCCGCGCACCCCGAGGCGAACGGGCCGGGCCACTACAACGACCCCGACTACCTGATCCCGATGCGCAAGACCGAGCAGGGTACCTACGAGCTGAACGAGGAGGAGTCGACCACCCAGTTCGTCATGTGGGCGGAGATGGCCTCCCCGCTGATCCTCGGCTCGGACCCGCGCACGCTGCCCGCGTCGATGCTCAAGACGCTGAAGAACCCGGAGATCGTGGGCGTCAACCAGGACCGCCTCGGCATCCAGGGCGTCCGGGTCGCGACGACCGGCGCCACCGACACCTACAGCAAGGTCCTCGACCGTGCCGGCGACCGCGCGGTCGTGCTGCTCAACCGCGGTGAGGCGCCGACGCAGATGACGTTGAACCTCGCCGACGCCGGGCTGAAGGGGCGAGTGTCCATTCGCGACCTCCGCGCCCGCGCCGACCGTGGCAGCGCGACCGGCTCGTACACGGTCACCGTCCCCGCGCACGGCACGGCGTTCCTTCGCCTGCACGGCACCGACCTCGTCCCGGGTGACGACCTCGGCGGCACCGCGTCCGCCAGCCCGGCGATCGTCCGGACCGGCGGCAAGACCGTGACGTTCTTCCGCGACCAGAGCGGGTCCCTGCAGGTCAAGGGCCTCGACGGCCCGAGCCGGGTCGGCGGCGGGTTCCTCGGCCAGCCCGCCGCGGTGGCAACGTCCACCGGCATCGACGTCTACGTCCGTGGCCTCGACAACGCCCTCTACCAGCGCAGCTACTCGAAGCGCTGGAGCGACTGGAAGCGGCTCGGCGGCACGCTCACCGACTCGCCGTCCGTGACCACCGACGGGACGGTCTTCGCGCGTGGCGCCGACGGCCAGGTCTGGCAGCGGACCAGTGCCGGCGAGTGGTCCGGTCTCGGTGCGCCCGGCGGCAAGCCGATCTACGGCCGGCCCGGCGCGGCGACGTCCACGAGCGGCACGGTCGTCGCCGTCCGGACCGCGGACGACAGCGTCTGGGCCCGCACGAAGACCGGGAGTACCTGGTCGGACTGGACGTCGGTCGGCGGCACGGTCAGCAGCAGCCCGACGCTCGTCGCGGTCGGGGCGAAGGTCGCGCTCACCGCGTCCGCGAGCGACTACTCGCTGTGGGCCAACGACTGGTCCGGCTCGTGGGCGGGCTGGTTCAAGCGGCCGGAGTACCCGAGCGGGAGCATCGTGGGAACCCTCGGTGCCGCGTCCGACGGCGCGTCGCTGTGGTTCGCCGCCCGCGGGCCGGACGACCATGTGCATGTAGCGAAGTTCTAGGAACGGGAGAGGCGATGTCCACGCGTACGGCAGTGGTGACCGGTGCGGCGTCCGGGATCGGGGCGGCAACGGCCCTGAAACTGCTCGACGACGGCTACCGCGTGCTGGGCGTGGACATCGCCGAACTCCCCGACGGGGTCGTCCCCATCCGGGGTTCGGTCAGCGACGAGGCGACCTGGGCGGCCATCGGTGAGGTGGACGCCCTGGTCAGCAACGCCTACGTGCCCAGCACCGGGGCGCTGCACGAGATCGGCCGCGGGGAGTGGGAACGCCAGCTCGACGTCAACCTGACCGGCGCGTACCTCGCCCTGAAGGCCTGCCTGCCGTCGCTGCGGGCCCGGGGCGGCGCGGTCGTGCTCGTCTCGTCGGTGCACGCGCACTTCGGCCTGCCGGGCCACCCCGCGTACGCCGCGAGCAAGGGCGCGCTGGTCGCGCTGGCCCGGCAGCTGGCCGTGGAATACGCGCCGTCCGTCCGCGTCAACTCCGTGCTGCCGGGGCCGGTGCTCACCCAGGCCTGGGACCGCATCTCGCCGGAGGACCGCGAACGCAGCGCCCAGGCGACCCCGGCAGGCCGGCTCGGTGACCCGGCGGAGGTGGCGAACGTGATCGCTTTCCTGCTCTCGGGCGCGGCGTCGTTCGTCACCGGGGCCGAGCTGACCGTCGACGGCGGCTGGTCCGCCGCCAAGGATTCCGCGTAGATGGGGGACACGGTTGAAGATCACCGGGGTTGAAACGTTTCTGGTCGCGCCGCGCTGGCTGTTCCTCAAGGTCAACACGGACGAGGGCATCAGCGGCTGGGGCGAGCCCGTGGTCGAGGGCCGCGCGGAGACCGTGCGCGCCGCCGTCCACGAAATGTCCGAGCTGCTGATCGGCCAGGACCCGCTGCGCATCGAGGACCACTGGCAGGTGCTGCGCCGCGGCGGCTTCTACCGCGGCGGCCCGGTGCTCTCCAGTGCGCTGGCCGGCTTCGACCACGCGCTCTGGGACATCGCCGGCAAGGTCCGCAACGCGCCGGTGCACGAGCTGCTCGGCGGCCCGGTCCGCGACCGCGTCCGGGTCTACAGCTGGGTCGGCGGCGACCGGCCGTCGGGCATCCGCGAAGCCGTGTCCGCGCAGGTCGAGGCCGGGTTCACGGCGGTGAAGATGAACGTCGCCGGCCCGCTGACCGCGATCGCGTCGCCCGCGGAGGCCGACGCCGCGGTGGCGCGCGCCTGGGAAGCGCGGGAGGTGCTCGGCCCGCACCGCGACCTCGCGATCGACTTCCACGGCCGCGTCTCACCCGCGATGGCCCGGCGGCTGGTGAAGCTGCTCGAGGACGTCCAGCCGATGTTCGTCGAGGAGCCGGTGCTGCCGGAGACCCAGGGCGACGCGCTGCGCTCGATCGTCGAGGCGTCCACCGTGCCGATCGCGGTCGGCGAGCGGCTCTACTCGCGCTGGGAGTTCAAGCCGGTGCTCGACGCGGGCGTCGCGGTGGTCCAGCCCGACCCGTCGCACGCTGGCGGCATCTCCGAGCTGCGGCGGATCGGCGCGCTCGCCGAGATCTACGGCGCTTCGCTCGCGCCGCACTGCCCGCTCGGGCCGATCTCGCTGGCCGCGTCGCTGCAGGTCGCGTTCGCGACGCCGAACTTCCTGATCCAGGAACAGAGCGTCGGCATGCACTACCACGAGGGCCGCGAGCACGCGTACCTCACGGATCCGTCGATCTTCGCCTTCCAGGACGGTTATGCGGCTCGCCCGCTCGGGCCCGGGCTCGGCATCGAGGTCGACGAAGCGGCCGTCCGCCGCGCCGACGAAGTCGGCCACGCGTGGCGCTCGCCGGTGTGGCGCCACGACGACGGCGGTCTCGCCGAATGGTGACCTGGCTCGAACGCGGCGACCTGCGGCTCGGCCTGGTGCCGGAGCTCGGCGGCCGGCTGCTGTCCCTGTGTCACCGCGGCGTCGAGTTGTTGTGGCGCAACGCCGATCTGCTCGACGACGACCTGCGCGGCGAGTACGCGCCGAACTCCGGGCAGATGGGCGACTGGGTCAACTACGGCGGCGACAAGACGTGGCCCGCGCCGCAGGGCTGGGCCGGTCCGGACCAGTGGCCCGGCCCGCCCGACCCGGTCCTCGACTCCGGGCCGTACTCCGTGGCCGCCGACGGGGACACGGTCACCATGACCAGCGCGCCGGACCCGCGCACCGGCCTGCGCTTCACGCGGGCGATAACCTTGCTCGACAACGGCTACCGGCTGGACCTGCGCGCGGAGAACATCAGCTCGCGTCAGGTGCGCTGGGCGCTGTGGAACGTGACCCAGCTCCCCGGCGGCGGCCCGGTCACCGCCGGGCTCCGGCGGCCCGAGGTGGTCGCGCTGGTGGCCGGCACCGGCACCCCGGAGTACACAGTGGACGGTGACCGCCTGGTCGTGCCGGCTCAGGACGTCGTCGGCAAGCTTGGTGTGCCGGGCACGGCGGGCTGGGTGACGTACGGCGCGCTGACGCTGTCGTTCGACGTCGACCCGGCGGGCGAGTACCCGGACGAGGGCTCGCCGCTGGAGATCTGGCTGGAGCACCCGCTGCCGGCGCCGCTCGCGGAGCTGGGTGACCTCGACCCGCCGGCGCGGATCGTCGAGCTGGAAGTGCTCGGCCCGCTGACCACCTTGGCGCCCGGCGAAGCGACCGGCTTGTCGATTCGTGCCGAAGTCCGGGAAGATGACGTGTGACCTTCACCGTCCGAAGCCTGACCGCCGTGGTGTTCGCGCTGGCGATCACCGCCGCCGTCCCCGTCGCCGCCCACGCGCAGGAAGCGCCGGAGTGCCCGGCGAACCTCGACTGCCGGTTCCTGCCCGCCGCCTACGACTGGTCGAGCACGGACCACGGCAACCCGAACAACTACGGCAACTACGACCCGGCGAACCGGCCCGGTGACGGCCAGCAGATCCAGTACATCGTCATCCACGACACCGAAAGCCTGCCAGGCAGCGGCGTGAGCCCGTACGACCAGGCCATCGCCACCTTCCAGAAGCCGGAGAGCGGTTCGAGCGCGCACTACGTGATCCGCTCGTCCGACGGCCAGGTCACGCAGATGGTGCCGACCGAGGACGTTGCCTGGCACGCCGGCAACTGGACGATGAACGAGCACTCGATCGGCATCGAGCACGAGGGCATCGCGACGCAGGGCGGCACCTGGTACACCGAGCAGATGTACCGCGCTTCCGCGGACCTCGTGAAGTTCCTGGCGGCGAAGTACCACATCCCCCTCGACCGCGAGCACATCCTCGGCCACGAGGACATCTCCCGCGAGCGCACCAGCAACTTCGCCGCCGCGCACTGGGACCCGGGCCCCTACTGGGACTGGGCCCACTACATGGACCTGCTCGGCGCGCCGATCAAGGCGACCGGCGGCCCGGCGAGCGAGGCCGTGACGATCAAGCCGGACTACGCGACCACCCAGCCCGAGCTGACCTCCTGCAGCGCCGGCACCTGCACGCCGCTGCCGGCCCACGGCGCGAACTTCGTCTACCTGCACACCGCGCCGGACGCCGCGTCCCCGCTGATCACCGACTCCGTCGTGCACCCCGACGGCTCACCGGGCACGACGGCGATCGACGACTGGAGCGACAAGGCCGTCGCCGGCCGCACCTACGCGCTCGCCGGCGAGCAGGGCGACTGGACGGCCATCTGGTACGGCGGGCAGAAGGCGTGGTTCTCGAACCCGGGCCACTGCGCGACCGTCCCGGCCCGTGCCCAGCGCGTGACCGCGGTCTCCTCGGTGCCGTTGTACGGGCGCGCCTTCCCCGAGCAGTCCGAGTACCCGGCGGGCATCCCGTTCGACCCGATCTGGACGGTCGGCGCCATCCCGTGGACGCTGCCCGCGGGCCAGAGCTACGTCGTCACGGGCGAGTTCCGGGCGGAGAACTACTACGCGCGGTTCGACCCGGCGGGCGTGCCGGCCAACCACACGCTGGTCACCGGTGCGACGAGGTACCTCCAGCTCTCCTACAACCACCGGGTCGTCTACGCGAAGGCCTCCGACGTCCAGGTGCTACCCGGCTGACCTGCGCAGGTATCGTGAGGGCGTGACGGACAAGCCCCGCATTCCGAACGTGCTCGCCGCCCGCTACGCCTCGGCGGAGCTGGTCTCGCTCTGGTCGCCGGAGCAGAAGGTCGTCCTGGAGCGGCAGCTCTGGCTCGCCGTCCTCAAAGCGCAGAAGGACCTCGGCGTCGCGGTGCCCGACGGCGTCGTCGAGGACTACGAGCGCGTGCTCGACGACGTGCGGCTGGAGTCGATCGCCGCCCGGGAGCGTGTCACCCGTCACGACGTCAAGGCGCGCATCGAGGAGTTCAGCGACCTCGCCGGCCAGGAGCACATCCACAAGGGCATGACCTCGCGCGACCTCACCGAGAACGTCGAGCAGCTGCAGCTGCTCCGCTCGCTGGAGCTCGTGCGCGCCCGCGTCGCCGCCGTACTGGCGCGACTGGCCGCCCTCGCCGTCGAGCACGCCGACACCGTCATGGCCGGCCGCTCGCACAACGTCGCCGCGCAGGCCACCACCCTCGGCAAGCGGTTCGCCACCGCGGCCGACGAGCTGCTCGTCGCCTTCGAACGGCTCGACAACCTCATCGAGCGCTACCCGCTGCGCGGCATCAAGGGCCCGGTCGGCACCGCGCAGGACATGCTCGACCTGCTCGGCGACGAGTCCACTTTGGACCAGCTCGAAGACCGCGTCATGCAGCACCTCGGGTTCGGCCGCCGGTTCGTCAGCGTCGGCCAGGTGTACCCGCGCTCGCTCGACTTCGACGTGCTGTCCACTGTGGTCCAGCTCGCCGCGGCGCCGTCCAGCCTGGCCAAGACGATCCGGCTGATGGCCGGGCACGAGCTGGTCACCGAAGGCTTCAAGCCCGGCCAGGTCGGCTCGTCCGCCATGCCGCACAAGATGAACACCCGCTCGTGCGAGCGCGTGAACGGCCTCGCGGTCGTGCTGCGCGGCTACCTCTCCATGATCGGCGAGCTGGCCGGCGACCAGTGGAACGAGGGCGACGTCTCCGACTCGGTCGTCCGCCGCGTCGCGCTGCCGGACGCGTTCTTCGCGCTCGACGGCCTGCTGGAGACCTTCCTCACGGTCCTTTCCGAGTTCGGTGCCTTCCCGGCGGTCATCGAGCGTGAGCTTGATCGCTACCTGCCGTTCCTCACCACCACGAAGGTGCTCATGGCGTCGGTCCGCGCGGGCGTCGGACGTGAGACGGCCCACGAGGCGATCAAGGAGCACTCCGTCGCCGTCGCGCTGGAGATGCGGGAAGGCCGCGCCGAGAACGACCTCCTCGACCGCTTCGCCGCCGACGAGCGCATCCCGCTCGACCGCGGTGAGCTGGACAAGCTGCTGGCCGACCGCATCTCGTTCACCGGTACGGCCGGCCGTCAGGTCGCGCAGGTGGCCGAGCGTGTGGCGCGGGTGCTCGAGCGGTTCCCCGCGGCCGCGGGCTATGCGCCGCAACCGATCCTGTGAGCTGACGCACCCGTCCACGGAGTGGAACGAATCCACACGAACGGGCGAAATCCCTAATCTCGATCGCTGAACCCGGAGCGTCAGGACCCCTACCCCGTGGCCTGACGTGCTTTCCTCGCGCCCAAGCGCGCCGACCTCTGGAAGAAGCGATGAGATCCACGCTGTCGAAAATCGCCGCGGCCGTCACCGCGGGCGCGTTGACGCTGACCCTGGCCGCCTGCGGCTCGGACAGCTCCGCCGCGGGCCAGACCCTGCGCGTCGGGACCCTGAGCGACGCCCCGCCGTCGATCTACCTCGAGAACGGCCGGTTCACCGGCTACGACAACGAGCTGCTGCGCGACATCGCCCAGCGTGAGGGCTTCGAGGTCGAGTTCGTCGGCACCGAGTTCTCCAGCCTGCTGGCCGGCGTCGCGACCGGCAAGTTCGACATCGGCAGCTCGACGATCTCCAGCACCGAGGCACGCAAGAAGACGGTCTCCTTCTCCAACGGCTACAACACCGGCTTCACCACGATCGTGACCGCGAAGGGCGCGAACCTCAAGGACCCGGCGGCGTTCGCGGGCAAGCGGCTCGGCGTCGTCCAGGGTTCGGTGCAGGACGAGTTCGCGGGCAAGACCGCCGGCGCCCAGGTCGTCCGCTTCCCGGACTACAACGCGGGTTTCGCGCAGCTGAAGAACGGCACGCTCGACGGCTGGGTCGTGCCGCAGGACATCGGCCAGAAGTACCTGGACCAGAACCCGACGGTCCCGCTGGAGCTCGGCTACACGGTCGAGGACAAGGACACACCCTCGGCCTTCGCCGTCGCCAAGAACAACCCCGACCTGCTGAAGAAGCTCAACGACGGGCTCGCCAAGGCGATCGCGGATGGCTCGGTCGCCCGCATCTACGGCCAGTTCTACAAGACGACGCCCCTGTCGAAGGAACTCCGGCAGGGTGGCCCTGGCCTGCCCGTGAAGAACGTGGGTGCGTGACATGAAGAAGCTGATCGTCACCGTGCTCGCCGCCGCCCTGACGCTCACCGCGTGCGGTGGTTCGGACAACGCCTCCTCGACGCTGCGCGTGGGCACGTTGAGCGACGCGCCGCCGAACATCTTCCTGAAGGACGGCAACTACACCGGCTTCGACAACGAGCTGCTCAAGGCCGTCGCGGCCAAGCAGAACCTCAAGCTGGAGTTCGCCGCGACGGACTTCTCCGCGCTGCTGGGGCAGGTCGCGTCGGGCCGCTACGACATCGCCAGCTCGGCGATCGCGCAGACCGACGAGCGCAAGAAGACGGTCGACTTCTCGTCGGTGTACGACTTCGAGACCATGAGCATCCAGGCCAAGCAGGGCACGCCGGTCACCGACGAGCAGGGCCTGGCGGGCAAGCGCGTCGCCGTCATCCAGGCGACCGTCGGCGACCACTGGCTGACCGGCACGGTTCCCACCGCGCAGGCCGTGCGGTTCCCGGACTACGCCGCCGCGCTGACCGCGTTGAAGAGCGGCGCGGTCGACGCGTACATCCTCGACCAGAGCATCGCCGAGAAGAACGTCACCGACAACCCGGACGCCAAGCTCGTCGTCGTGAAGAGCTTCGTCACCGACGTGCCGCACGGCTTCGCGGTGAAGAAGGGCAACACCGAGCTGCTCGGGAAGATCAACGACGGGCTCAAGCAGGTGATCTCCGACGGTACCTGGCTTAAGCTGCACCAGCAGTTCCTGCCGACCGCTCCGGTGCCGGCCGGGTTCCAGGGTTAGGAGAAGCATGAAGAAGACACTGGTCACGGCGCTCACCGCGACCTTGCTGGCCGCGCTCACGGCGTGCGGCGGCTCGGACAGCGGTGGCGACAAGACCTTGCGGGTCGGCACGCTGAGCGACTCGAAGCCGAACGCCTACCAGGAGAACGGCAACTACACCGGGTTCGACAACGAGCTGCTGAAGGCCATCGCGGCCAAGGAAGGCCTGAAGCTCGAGTTCGCCGCGACGGAGTTCTCGGCCCTGCTCGGCCAGGTCGCCAACGGCACGTTCGACATCGGCAGCTCGGCGATCTCCCAGACCGACGCCCGCAAGAAGACCGTCGACTTCTCGGCGCCGTACAACTACCAGTCCCTCGGCATCGAGGCCAAGGAGACCGCCGGCATCACCGACGAGAACTCCCTGGCGGGCAAGCGGATCGGCGTCGTCCAGGGCACGGTCTCGGACTCGTGGCTCGGCACGAACGCGCCGACCGCGCAGGCCGTCCGCTTCCCCAATGACGCGGCCGCCCTCAACGCCCTCAAGACCGGCGCGATCGACGGCGCGGTGTTCGACCAGGCCACGGCCGAGGACTACGCGAAGAACAACGCCGACGCGAAGCTCAAGGTGACCAAGGCGATCACCACGACCATCCCGCACGGGTTCGCGTTCAAGAAGGGCAACACGGACCTGATCGCCAAGGTCAACGACGGCCTCAAGAAGGTCATCGCCGACGGCACGTGGGTCAAGGTGCACGACCAGTTCGAGCCGTCCGCGCCCGTGCCCGCCGAGTTCAAAGCGGGGCAGTAGTCCACAATGGACGATTTCGTCAACACGTTCCTGGACTGGGACTACATCTCCCAGGTCCTGCCGGACCTGCTGAAGACCGGCTTGCTGAACACGCTCATCCTGTCGGTGTCCTCGGCAGTGATCGGCACTGTGCTCGGCATGCTGCTGGCGGTGATGGGCCTGTCCGCCAAGTGGTGGCTGCGCTGGCCCGCGCGGGTCTACACCGACATCTTCCGCGGGCTGCCGGCCATCCTGACGATCCTCCTGATCGGCCAGGGGCTCGGTACGCTCGCGCGGGACGTCGTCGGCACGAACCCGTACCCGATGGGCATCCTGGCGCTGTCCCTGATCGCGGCGGCCTACATCGGCGAGATCTTCCGGTCCGGCATCCAGAGCGTCGACAAAGGACAGATGGAGGCCAGCCGCGCGCTCGGCATGAGCTACACGAAGTCGATGCTGCTGGTGATCATCCCGCAGGGCGTCCGGCGGGTGCTGCCGGCGCTGGTGAACCAGTTCATCGCGCTGGTCAAGGACTCCAGCCTCGTCTACGTGCTCGGCCTGCTGTCCGGGCAGCGCGAGCTGTTCCGGATCGGCCAGGACCTCGCGGCCAACACCGGGAACCTGTCGCCGCTGGTTGCCGCCGGGGTGTTCTTCCTGGTGATCACGGTGCCGCTGACGCACCTGGTGAACTACATCGACAAGAAGCTCCGGACCGGCCGCAAGGTGCGCACCGACGAGCCGGACGACGGTGACCCGGTGGAGATCGGTCCCGGAGGGAGGGTGAGCACGTGGTGACGACGGCGGTGCGCTCGTCCAGCGTGGAGCTGCGCGACATCCACGTCAGCTTCGGCACGCTCGAAGTCCTGCGCGGGGTCGACCTCAAGGTCGAGAGCGGTAAGACGACCTGCGTGATCGGGCCGTCCGGCTCCGGCAAGTCGACGCTCCTGCGGTGCGTGAACCGCCTGCAGGAGCCCGACTCCGGCGACCTCCTGCTCGACGGCGAGTCCGTGATCCGGTCGGACCCGGACGCGCTGCGCCAGCGCGTCGGCATGGTGTTCCAGCACTTCAACCTCTTCGGTCACCGGACGGTGCTGGACAACATCGTGCTGCCGCTGCGCAGCGTGAAGAAGCTGAGCAAGGAGGAAGCGGCGGCGATCGCCCGCGCCCGGCTGGCGGACGTCGGTCTCGCTGACAAGGCGCCCTACCGGCCGAGCGCGCTCTCGGGCGGCCAGCAGCAGCGCGTCGCGATCGCCCGGGCCCTGGCGATGGACCCCGAGGTGATGCTCTTCGACGAGGCCACCAGCGCGCTCGACCCCGAGCTGGTCAAGGGTGTGCTGAACCTCATGGCGGGCCTGGCTTCGCGGGGGCTGACCCTGATCGTCGTGACGCACGAGATGGGCTTCGCGCGCAGCGTCGCCGACGAGGTCGCGTTCATGGACGCGGGCCGCATCGTGGAGCAGGGGCCGCCGGCCCAGATCTTCGATGAGCCGCAGAGCCCTCGTCTGCAGCGGTTCCTCTCCCAGGTGCTCTGACCCGCACCGCAAAACCGGGAGCTTCGTCGCCGTGCCCGCAGGTAGCCTGCGGGCATGGCGAGGATCGCGCGGCTGACGTACTACCCGGTGAAGGGCTGTGCCGGCACTTCGGTGCCGGCCGCCGAGGTCGGGCCGGCCGGACTGGCGCACGACCGGGTCTTCCAGGTCGTGGCGCCGGACGGCGACTTCCGCAGCCAGCGTCGTTACCCGGCGCTGGCGGCGGTCCGCCCGAAAGTCGACGGCGGCAAGCTCGAGCTCGCCGCACCGGGCATCGAAGACCTCGTCGTCGACATCCGGCACGACGGCCCGCGGCACCCGGGCTCGACGTTCTCCTGGCACGGCACCGGCATCCACCAGGGCGAGGAAGCCGCGCAGTGGTTTTCGGAGCTGCTCGGCCGGCCATCCGTCCTGATCGGCGTCGCACCGGACCACGAGCGCGTCACCGGCGGCGAGACGCCCGGCACCGCCGCGTTCGCCGACGGGCACGCGCTGCTCGTCGCATCCGAGTCCTCATTGGACGGCTTGAACGAGCGGATCGCTTCCCGCGGTGGCGAACCCGTGCCGATGGACCGCTTCCGCCCCAACATCGTCATCTCCGGCTGGATCGAGCCGCACACCGAGGACGAAGTCCGAGCGATGACCCTGGGCACCGCAAAGTTCGGCTACGCCAAGCAATGCGTGCGCTGCACGGTGCCGATGGTCGACCAGGAGACCGGCGAGAAAGCCGGCCCCGAGCCGATCCGCACGCTCGCGAGCTACCGCCGCCACCCGGACGGCGGCGTGACTTTCGGGATGAAGGCCGCTGTCCTGCGTCCCGGTCAGGTGACGGTCGGCGACGAGGTGATCGTGCACTCCTGGGCGGGCCCCAGCCCCAGCACGGCCGCGGCCGAACCGCCGTTGACGGCGACGGCGAGCCGTCCGGCGGAGTCGGTGTAGAGCACGCTCGCGCCGGCGGGCACGTCGGCGAAGGTCCGCCCGACCTCGGTGGTCACCGCGACCCGCTCGCTGTGCACGGAAACCGCGCCGGACAACCCCGACAGCTCCAGGTCCGCCGGGGTCGCGGCGAGCTGGACGTTGCCGAAGTGGTCGACCGTCAGCACTTCCGAAACCAGCTTCCCGGGGAACGCCGCCACGAACGGCTCCGGCAGCTCGATCAGGTCGGACACCGGGTCACCGAAGTCGGCCGGTGCGACGCCCAGCGCCAGGTGCGCCGCGGCGGGCGCGAAGACGTCCCGGCCGTGGAACGTCGCCGACGTCACCGGCAGCCGCAGCGAAGGCTCAGCCAGCTCGTACGCGGCCCGGACCCCGCCCAGTGCGTGCGCGGCGGGCAGCAGGAGGCCGTTGTCCGGCCCGACCAGCAGCCCGCGCTCCGCGACGACGACCACGCCGAGCCTGGCCGTGCCGACGCCCGGGTCGACGACGGCGACGTGCACCGCCTCCGGCAGGAACGGCACCGTCTGGGCCAGCGCCATGGCCCCGTGCCGGACGTCCTGGGGCGGCACCTCGTGTGTGACGTCGAGCACCCGCACGGCGGGCGCCAGCCGCGCGATCACGCCGTGGCAGGCCGCCACGAAGCCGTCGCGCAGGCCGTAGTCGGTGGTCACCGAGATCCAGTCGTACGCCATGCCAGCATCATCCATGGTGGCGGAGGGTGCGCGTTAGGGTTCAGCGCGTGACACCCCTCCCCACCCCCGAGCGACTCACCTCCGGCAAGGTCCGTGACCTGTATGCCATGGGCGACCACCTGCTCATCGTCGCTTCCGACCGCATTTCCGCCTTCGAGCGCGTGTTCCCCACCGGCGTCCCGGACAAGGGCCGGGTCCTCACCGCGATGAGCGTGTTCTGGTTCCGCGAGCTGGCCGACGTCCTCCCGAACCACCTGGTGGCCTGCGACGGCCCCGGCATCCCGGACGCCTTCCGCGGCCGGGCGCTGCTGGTCGAGCGCCTCGACATGCTGCCGGTGGAGGCCGTCGTCCGCGGCCACCTCACCGGCCGCGGGTACGCGGACTACCGCCGTTCCGGGGAAGTGTGCGGCATCGCGCTACCGCCGGGCCTGGCCGAGTCGGCACGGATCCCGGAGCCGATCTTCACGCCGTCCACCAAGGCGCGCCCCGGCGAACCCGACGAGAACATCGACTTCGACACCTTCGCGTCGATCCTCGGCCGTGCGCGTGCGGAAGAGGTCCGCGAGGCGTCGCTCGAGCTGTACCGCCGGGGCGCCACGCGGGCCGCCGAGCAGGGCCTGCTGCTGGCCGACACGAAGTTCGAGTTCGGCATCGGCAAGAACGGCGGGCTCGTGCTCGCGGACGAGCTGCTGACGCCGGATTCCGCGCGCTACTGGCTCCCCGACGGCCACCGCCCCGGCCGCCCGCGGCCGTCGTTCGACAAGCAGCACGTCCGGGACTGGCTGGTCGACCCGGCGTCCGGCTGGGACTGCGTGTCCGCGCTGCCGCCGTTGCCGCCCGAGGTGGTGACCGCCACGCGCGACCGGTACCTCGAAGCATGCCGCCGCATCACCGGCCGTTCCCTGGCAGACTGGCTGCGTGATCCTGCTGATCTGCGGCAGCCTGCGAGCAGGCTCCGGCAATGCGGCGGTGCTGGGGACCGTGGCGACGCTCACCGCGAGCAAGACGTACACCGGCCTCGGCGACCTGCCGCACTTCAACCCGGATGACGACCGGGACCCGCTGCACCCGGAGGTCGCGGCGCTGCGGGCGGCGATCAAGGACGCGGACGCGGTCCTGATCTGTACGCCGGAGTACGCGGGCGGCCTGCCGGGCTCGTTCAAGAACCTCCTGGACTGGACGGTCGGCGGCGGCGAGATCTACGGAAAGCCGGTGTCCTGGATCAACGCGTCTTCGGTGGCGGCGCCGACGGGCGGCCGCGACGCGCACGACTCGCTGCGCAAGGTCCTGACGTACGCGGGCGCGAAGATCGTCGACGAGGCGTGCGCGCGGATCCCGGTCTCCCGCGCGGACGTCGCCGACGGCCAGGTCGCCGACCCCGACCTGCGAGGCCGGATCGCGGTGGCGGTGCAGCGGCTGCGCGAAGGCGTCTGACCCTTCCGGCAACGGACGCTCGCCCGTTCTGCGCAGTTCACGGCGACGTCAGACGCGTGCGTCCCAATGGTGGCGTGGACGCTCAGTTGCTGGTTTCGCTGTCGGGAATCACTCCGCGCACGCTGCACCGGTGCGCCGACCTCGCGGCCGAGCTCGACCGCCGCCGCGTGCCGCTCTCGGTGCTGTACGCCGCCCGCACCGGCGGCGGCCCGGTGACGGAATGGGTGCGCACGCGCGCCCGGGCCGGCGATTCCGTGCTGCTGCACGGGTACGACCACACCGTCACGCCCACGCACCGCACGGTGTACCTGGGCAAGAAGGCGGAGTTCGCGACGTTGCCGGCGCACGAGGCGCGGCTCCGGCTGATTGCCGCGAAGGCCGCCTTGGACACCGCGGGCCTGACGGTCGACGGCTTCGCGCCACCGCGCTGGATCGCCTCCCCGGGCACGCTGCAGGCCTTGGCGGAACACGGGTTCCGCCTGTGCGCCGACCTCGGCGCGGTCCGCGACCTCGTCACGGGCGAGGTGCGCCGGGCGCGCGTCCAGGAGTTCACGAGCCAGTCGCACCGCACAGAAACGGTGCGCTGCTTCGCACTGGTGCTGGCGGCGGCGCGCGCGGCCCGCCGGGGCGGGCTGGTCCGGCTGGGGGTGGACGCCACGGACCTCACCCGCCCCGGCCTCCGCCAGGCCCTGCTCGACGCCGTCGACGTCGCCCTGGAGAACCGTGCGTTCGGCGCCACGTACGGCTCGCTCCGGACGGTCGCGGCCTGAGCGACGATCAGCCGCACCGCACAGCCGCCCAGGCACGCCCGGAACCCGCAGCGGTTCCGGGTGCCCAGCGGCCGGCCGCTGTCGCTTCACTCTGGAGTTGTCAATGATCGCCCCTGACGGGGATGGGGCTCGTTCCCGCTTTCAATGCGCCGGGTTCGGGTCGAGGAGCACTTCGAGCCGTCCGAAGGCCATGTCGACCGCCGGGGCGAGCGCGGGTGCGTCGGCCCCGGCGAGCCGGCTGCCTGCCTGGTAGCAGGCCACCGCGACCTGCGCCGCCACCACCGCGACCTCCCGTGGTGTGCCGCGTTCCAGCAGGATCGCCTCGCCCAGCTCGGCGAACCGTTGCAGCTTCCGCGTACTGCGGTCCTTGAGCTCCGGGTTCTCCTCCAGCAAACGCTGGTGCATCTCGTAGTGCGTGGCGTCCGCGGTGGCTTCCGCGCACACCTCCAGCACCAGGGCGCGGACCTGGTCCAGCGCCGCCGGAAGGGTCCGGGGTGCCTCGCCCGGCAACGCCCGCTGCCGCTCCGCCAAGTGGTCCAGCAGCTGCTGCTCGTCCGAAAACACCACCTCCTGCTTGTCGCCGAAGTACCGGAAAAACGTCGTACGCCCCACTTCCGCGCGCTCGGCGATGTCCGTGACCGTGACATCGGTGAAGCCGCGCTCCGCGAACAGTTCGAAGGCTGCCTCGACGATCTGTTCGCGAGCTTGTTTCTGCTTGCGCTCCCGCAGCGAGGGGCGTTGTTCCATGAGCCAACAGTAGCGGAACCGGTATCGAGTCCGCTACGGTACCGAGTACCAGTTCGAATCGAGTACCTGATCGGGTGAAGGGGCGAGGCCATGACCGAACCGACGAAGACGCTGCTCATGACGGGGGCGAGCCGGGGACTCGGCCGGGCCGCGGCGGAACGACTGCTGCGGGACCGGCCGGACCAGCTGCTGCTCATCGTCGTGCGAGGGGAGGAGGCCGGGCGCCGGGTCGCGCGGGAACTGGCCGCGCGCACGGGGAACGCGAACGTCCGGGCGGTGTCGTGCGACCTCGGCTCCCTGGCGGAGGTGCGCGAGGCGGCGGACGCCGTGCGGAAGATGCTCGACGAGCGGGAGATCCCGCCGCTGGCCGGGTTCCTGGCCAACGCGGGCGTGCAGATGGCGTCGGCCACGAAGACGACGGCGGACGGGTTCGAAGCCACGTTCGGGATCAACGTCCTGGCGAACTACCTGCTGATCCGCCTGCTCGCCGACCGGTTCGAGCCGGGCGCGCGCGTGGTGGTCACCGGAAGCGAGTCGCACTTCGGCGACTTCCGGCACAACCTGGGCCTCGTCCCGGCACCGCACTGGACTGGCACGCGGAGTCTCGCCGAGCCGGGCACCGGCCCCGAGGCCGAAACCGTGGCCGCGGGGCGCCGGGCCTATTCGACCAGCAAGCTCGGCGTGCAGTACCTCGTGCACGCCCTCGCGAGGCGGCTGCCCGAGGTCGACGTCTACGCCTACACCCCCGGGCTGGTCCCCGGCACGGGCCTCGTCCGGGACGCCGGCGCGATCCAGCGTTTCGGCTTCCGGTGGCTGCTTCCGCTGTTGTGGGCGACGCCCATCGCGACGAGCCCGCAGACCGCGGGGGTCAAGCTGGCCGCGGCCATGACGGCGCCTCGGCCGGCCGAGTCCGGGGCGTACCTCGACCGCGGCCGGGTCGTGCCGTCGTCGGCGGAGTCCTACGACGAGGAGCGGGAGGAGGAATTGTGGCTTGGCGCGGCCGAGTTGTGCGGCGTGCCGGTCGGTCCGTCGTGACCCGCACGCCGCGCGGCCTAGAACTTCGCCGGCTCGGCCCGGTCCAGCACCTTGACCTCGGTCCCCTCCGGCGCGAGGTTGCCGAACAGGCCGTAGTGCAGAGCCGGGTTGGCCAGCACGGCTTCGTGGATCGGCACGGCCACCCGCGGCGCCACGGCCCGCAGGTAGTCGACGGCCTCGCCGGCCTTGAGCCACGGCGCGCCCGTCGGCAGGCCCAGCACGTCGATCTTCTGCTCGGGCACGAAGAACGAGTCGCCCGGGTGGAAGAACGCGCCGTCGTCGAAGACGTAGCCGATGTTCGGGATCACCGGGATGTCCGCGTGGATGACGGCGTGCTCGCCGCCGACCGCCTTGATCGAGGTGTCCCCGACGGCGAACGCGTCACCCACGTTGGCGATGTCGAACTGGAGGCCCAGCTTTTCGACCTCGGGAGCGGAACCGGGGTCGACGATCAGCTTCGCGTCCGGGTTGGCTTCGAGGATCTTCGGCAGCCGCTTGACGTCCAGGTGGTCGAAGTGCTGGTGCGTGACCAGCACGGCGGACAGCTCCCGCTCACCCTCGAACCCGGTGGAGAACGCGCCGGGGTCGATCAGGATCCGCTCGGAGCCGGTCTCCAGCAGCAGGCAGGCGTGTCCGAAATGGACGATACGCATCGATGTTCTCCTTCGCAGGTGGTCGATTCCAGCCTAGTCCCGGTTCGTCAGCCGGTGCCGGATGTCGTCGAGGTCGCCGCGGCCGACCCCGGCGTCGAGGAAGTACCGCTCGGCGTCGAATCCCTCGAGCGTCTCCCGGATGGCGGCCGCGGTCGTCGTGCCCCGCTCCGCGAGGAGAGCCTCGATGGCCGGTCCTTGCTCTTCCGCGCCCATCGCGGCGAACAGCGGTTTCACGGCAGCGGCGGACAGGTCGTAGTCCGCCGCGATCGCGTCGGGTTCGACGCCGGCGAGCGCCAGCAGCAGGAGCGCGACCAGTCCGGTCCGGTCCCGCCCGGCGCCACAGTGGAAGAGGACCCCGCCGGGGGCGGACCGCGCGATCGCCTCGATGACAGCGGCGCAGCGTTCGGGCTTCCGTTCGAGGAAGACGCGGTAGTAGAGCGGGGTGCCGTTCAGCCGCTCACCGTTGACGTACCGCCAGAACTCGACGTCGTCGATGTCGTCGAGGGGAACCTCCACGCGGTCGATGCCGGATGGCGTGGTCGTGCCGGCCGCGGCGGCGAACTGCGCCGAGCCCGCCAGCGCCGTCGGGCTGTCCGTCGTCGGCCGGATCTCGTCGGCGTTGCGCAGGTCGATGACGGTCCGGACGCCGGACTCCCGCGCCTGGGCCCAGCCGGCGCCGGTCACGAACCGGAGGTCCGCGGCTCGGTAGAAGGCACCGTGGCGAGTCGTGCGACCCGCTCCGGTCGGCAGGCCACCGAGATCTCTGGTGTTGTAAAAGCCTTCCCAGGTCACTGCTCTGCTCATGCGTCACAGTCTGCCGGTGAGCAGGGCGTCACCCAGCTCGGTCCGCCGGTACAGCACCCGGTGGCCACGACGCTCCGAGGCCAGCAAACCCGCGCTGCGCAACGCCGTGAGGTGCGCGGAAACCGTCGCCGGCGCCAAGTCGTGGCGCCGGGCCAGCTCGGTCGTCGCCGCGGGGCGGTCGAGGGTCGTGAGCAGCAGCGCCCGCGTCCGGCCGAGCACCTCGACCAGCGGCTCCGGTGGTGCCGCGGAAGACGTCCACAGCGAGACGACGCCACGAGCGGGGTAGAGCAGTGAGATCTGCCAGGGCGGCACCGTCACGACGCCGACGTTCGGCCACGCGAACACCGCCGGGATCAGCAGCAACCCGCGTGCATCGATCTCCAGCCGCTCGCGAGCCGGAAGGTCGACCAGCACCGACGTGTCCGACAGCCGCACGCGCGGGTGCAGGCCGGCCAGCATCGACGCGAGCCCGCCGGAACCCAGCTGCCGCGTCCGGTGCGCGATGTCCGCCGCCAGCAGCTCGCGCAGGCGGGGCCACTCCGGCGCGAGCAGCGCGTCCCACACTGTCGCCAGCTGGTCGGCCAAGAGGTCGCGCGCGGCCGCCGGATCGTCCGGCAGCAGTGCGAGGTCGGCGTCGACCATCCCCAGCTCCAGCGCGACCTGGTGCGGTGGCGTCGCGCGGACCGCGCGCAGCTGCGCCTCCACCGTCGTCTCCGGGCCGTCGGGCGGCGGGCTCAGGAACTCGGTGATGTAGTGCCGCGCGCTCAAGACCGCCGCCAGTTCGGGCACGTCGGGAGCGTCGGCGAGCCACGGCAGGTGCGCCGGGTGCCGCCGGACGCCGAGCAGCGTCTGGACGGCGCCCAGCACTTCCTCCAGTGGCGAGATGGCGAACCGGACGCGTTGCGCACCGGCCGCCGTCAGCACGAGCTCGATCATCGGTGATTCGTCCTCACCCGAATCAGTGTGCCTCGGGTGAGCCGCGGACGAGCGTGTGAGCATGTCGTTGTTCACCCATCGCGCCTACTGGCGCTGGTCGGCGGGCGTCCAGTTCGCACGGCTCCCGGCGACCATGGCGCCGCTCGCCTTCACCCTGCTGACCACCGCGACGACCGGTTCCTACCGGCTCGGCGGCGTACTGATGTCGGTCTACGTCGCCGCCGAAATGGTCTGCGCGGTGCCGGTCGGGCGGCTGCTCGACCGCGTCGGCCCGGCCCGCGGCCTGCCGGTGCTGCTGCTCCTGACCGCGGCGGGATTCGCGGTGCTCGCGTTCGCCGCCGCGGCGGCCGCACCCGGTGCTGTCTTGCTCGCGGTCGTCCTGCTGCCCGGCATCACGGGCGGGGCGTTGTCGGGCGGGTTCCGGACGCTGCTCGCGGACACGGTCGACGACGGGCTGCTTCCCCGGGCGATCTCGGTCGACGCGATGATCCTCGACGGCGTGCTCGTCGGCGGTCCGGCGTTGGTCGCGCTGCTCGACATGGCCGGTTCGCTCGTGCCGCTGGCCGCGATGGCCGCCGCCTGCGTGGCCGCGGCCCTGCTCGTACCGCGTCGCGCGGGTGAGCGCGAACGGGTGGAATCCGGGCACGACGTCCCGCCGGTGGGGCTCGTCGCCTGCCTGCCGTGGCTGTGCTGCGCCTTCACCATCGGGCTGCTGACGTCGACGATCGAGGTCGCGCCGTTGCCGCTGGTCCAGCGCCTCGGCGCGTCCGAGACGGCCGCGCCGGTGGTGATCGCCGTCCTGACCGGGGCGAGCATCGCGGGCAGCGCGCTCTACGTGTGGCGGGGCAAGATCGGCGATCCGCGGCTGTTCCTCGGCGGGTTCGTCGTCGGCGGGCTCGTGCTCGCTGCCGACCTGGGCTGGGCGGGCTTGATCGCGTCGGTGGCCCTGGTCGGCGTGTGCGGTGGTCCGCTGGTCGCCGCGACCTCGGTCAACCTGCAGCGCGTGCTGCCGAAGAACCGCAGGTCGGCGGGGTTCTCGCTGTCGTTCACGGTCCAATCGGCCGGCTTCGGGCTGGGTTCGCTGGCCGTCGGCGTGCTGCCGTTGTGGCTCCCACCGTTGTTCGGTGTCTTTGCCGCGGCGATCGCGGGTGCAATGCTGGTGGCGAAGCCCGCGAGAGCTATTGGCACGATGTCAGTAACGTCGTAGCCTGGGCTGACCCGCTACCTCCAGGGAGACGCCGATGACTGCCGTCCAGCCGAAGCCGACGTCGGTCGGCGAGACCTTCGACTCGCTCAGCCCGGCGACCGACGAGGTGGTCGGAACCTACCCCGTGCACAGCGCCGAGGACGTCCAGGCCGCTGTCGCGCGGGCCCGTGTCGCGGCGAAATGGTGGGAGGACCTGGGCTTCGCCGGGCGCGCCGAGCGGCTCCGCGCCTGGAAGGGCGTGCTGACGCGCCGGCTCCCGCAGCTGTGCCAGGTGGTCCGCGACGAGACCGGCAAGCCGATCGCCGACGCGCAGCTCGAGAGCGTCCTCGCCATCGAGCACATCTCGTGGGCGGGCAAGCACGCGAAGAAGATCCTCGGCAAGCAGAAGCGCTCGGCCGGGCTGCTGATGTCGAACCAGGCGGCGACCGTCGAGTACCAGCCGCTGGGCGTGGTCGGCGTGATCGGCCCGTGGAACTACCCGGTGTTCACGCCGCTGGGCTCGATCGCGTACGCGCTCGCGGCGGGCAACGCCGTGGTCTTCAAGCCCAGCGAGTACACGCCGGGCGTCGGGAAGTGGCTGGTCGACGCGTTCGCCGAGATCGTGCCGGAGCAGCCGGTGCTGCAGCTGATCACGGGCTTCGGCGAGACGGGCGCGGCGCTGGTCGGCGCGGGCGTCGACAAGATCGCGTTCACCGGCTCGACGGCGACCGGCAAGCGCATCATGGCCGCGGCGGCCGAGACGCTGACGCCGGTCGTCATCGAGGCGGGCGGCAAGGACCCGGTGCTGGTCGACGCGGACGCGGACCTCGACGCGGCGGCCGACGCGACCGTCTGGGGTGCGTTCTCCAACTCCGGCCAGACCTGCATCGGCGTCGAGCGCGTGTACGTCCACGAAAAGGTGCACGACGAGTTCGTCGCGAAGGTCGTCGAGAAGTCGAAGGACGTGCGCGCGGGCTCGGACGAGGCCGCGCAGTACGGCCCGGTGACGATGCCCTCGCAGCTGGGCGTGATCAAGCGCCACATCCAGGACGCGCTGGCCCGCGGCGGCAAGGCGGTCCTCGGCGGCGAGGAAGCGGTCGGCGACCGGTACGCGCAGCCGACGGTGCTGATCGACGTCCCGGAGGACTCCGAGGCGGTCACCGAGGAGACGTTCGGCCCGACGGTGACGATCGCGAAGGTCCGTGACATGGACGAAGCGGTCGAGAAGGCGAACAGCACGAAGTACGGCCTGGGGTCGACGGTCTTCTCGAAGTCCCGCGGCGTGGAATTGGCCGAGAAGCTGCGCACGGGCATGACGTCGATCAACGCACCGCTGTCGTTCGCGGGCATCGCGTCGCTGCCGTTCGGCGGCGTGGGCGACTCGGGCTTCGGCCGCATCCACGGACCGGAGGGGCTGCGCGAGTTCGCCCGCACGAAGGCGATCGCGCGTCAGCGCTTCACAGCGCCGTTGACGCTGACGTCGTTCAGCCGCAAGGAGTCGACGGACGCGCTGGTGGCCAAGCTGGTCACCATCCTGCACGGCAAGCGCTGAGACGGTCCGGGGTTGTGGACAAGTCGCGTCCACAGCCCCGGAACTGTCGGTAGCCCCCGGTAAACTGGATACCGGGGGCCGCGGCCCACCCTCAGCGTTCCCGAATCAGATCGGCCGCCTTCTCCGCCACCATGATCGTCGGCGCGTTGGTGTTCCCGCGCGGCACCACCGGCATCACCGAAGCATCGACCACCCGCAGCCCCTCGACCCCGCGCACCCGCAGTTGAGGATCGACCACCGCCTGCTCGCCGGAACCCATCGAGCACGTCCCGACCGGGTGGTAAAGCGTCTGCGTGTTCTCCCGGATGTGCTCGGCCAGCTCGGCGTCGGTCAGATCGTGCCGCGTCGGCAGGAACGGCTTGTCCAGGAACCGCTTCAGCGGGCCGGCGCGACCGATCTCGATCAGCGCGCGCAGCCCGGCGATCATCTTGTCCAGGTCCGCCGACTCCGCGTAGTACGCCGGGTCGATTTCCGGCTTCCACGAAGGGTTCGCCGACTTCAGCCGCAGCCGGCCGCGGCTCGCGACGTCCACCAGCGTCGCCGCCGACGTGAAGCCCGGGACCGTCGGCTCGCGCATCCCGTTGTCGTAGAACAACGTCGGCGCGACGTGGATCTGCATGTCCGGCGCCGGAAGCCCGTCGGTGGTCGGGAAGAACGCGCCCGCCTCACCGATGTTCGACGTCAGCGGCCCGCGCTTGGTCAGCTGGTAGCGGACGAGCCCGCGCGGCGTGGCCGCGTCGACCAGGTCGGTCGTGCCGCGCGTGGACCAGATGATCCCGCACGCCGGGTGGTCGTGCAGGTTCTCGCCGACGCCGGGGAGCGCCGCGACGACGTCGATGCCGTGCTCGCGCAGGTGCTCGGCCGGGCCGACGCCGGAGACCATCAGCAGCTGCGGCGAGTTGACCGCCCCGCCGCTCAAGATCACCTCGGCCGACGCGCGCGCCGTCGTCTCGACTCCGTTGTCCAAATAGGACACGCCGACCGCGCGCGTGCCTTCGAAGACGACGCGGGTGGCGGGTGCGCAGGTCTTCACCGTGAGGTTCGGCCGCTCCAAAGCGGGCCGCAGGTACGCGTCGGCGGTGGACCAGCGACGGCCCTTCTTGCAGGTGACCTGGTAGACGCCGGCGCCTTCCTGGCTCTCGCCGTTGAAGTCGTCGGTGCGCTTGAGGCCCCACGTGACGGCCGAGTCGACCCACGCACTCGACAGCTCGTGGGTGAACCGGCGGTCCTCGACGTTCAGCGGGCCGTCGGTGCCGTGCAGCGGTCCGTCGAGCCGCTGGTTGCCCTCGGCGCGCTTGAAGTACGGGAGGACGTCGTCCCAGCCCCAGCCTTCGGCGCCGTGTGAATCGCGCCAGCCGTCGTAGTCGGCGCGGTTGCCGCGGATGTAGATCATCGCGTTGATCGACGAGCAGCCGCCGAGCATCTTGCCGCGTGGCCAGTACGCGGGCTTGCCGGTGTGCTTCTGCTCGACGGTCTCGTAGTTCCAGTCCCACCTGGTCTTGAACAGGTTCGGGAACGCGGCGGGGATGTGGATTTCGTCCGCGGTGTCCTCGGCGCCCGCTTCGAGCAGCAAGACCTGGGCCGACGGATCTTCGGTGAGCCGGTTCGCCAGCACGCACCCGGCGCTCCCGGCGCCGACGATCACGTAGTCGTAGGAGTCCACGGTGCCTCCACAGCTGTTGGCGCGATGTCAACGACTCATCATGGCGCAGTGGCGCGCCGTCGGCCAGTCTAGTTTTCCCGGCGGCCCCCGCAGCCTGCGGAACTGGGTGAACTATGCTCGCGGGGTACCCACGACCTGCGTGAATAAGGAGCAGCCTGCCGTGGCCCGAGTCGTCGTCGACGTCATGCCCAAGCCCGAAATCCTCGACCCGCAGGGACAGGCCGCGCTCGGCGCCGCCGGCCGTCTCGGCTTCACCGGGATCAAGGAGATCCGCCAGGGCAAGCACTTCGAGATCGAGGTCGACGACACGGTCGACGACGCGACGCTCGAGAAGATCGCCGAGGGCTTCCTCGCGAACCCGGTCATCGAGCAGTGGACGATCACGCGGGTGGACGCGTGAGCGCGCGCATCGGCGTCATCACCTTCCCGGGCACGCTCGACGACGGTGACGCGGCCCGCGCGGTCCGCTACGCCGACGCGGAGGCGGTGCCCCTGTGGCACGCGGACGAAAACCTCCACGACGTCGACGCGGTGGTCGTCCCGGGTGGCTTCTCGTACGGCGACTACCTGCGCGCGGGTGTCATCGCCCGGTTCGCGCCGGTGATGAACTCGGTGATCGAGGCGGCGCGCGCGGGCATGCCGGTGCTCGGCATCTGCAACGGGTTCCAGATCCTGTGTGAGGCGGGGCTGCTGCCCGGCGCGATGATCCGCAACCAGGGCCTGCACTTCATCTGCCGCGACCAGTGGCTGCGGGTGGAGAACACCGACACGGCGTGGACTTCGCGGTACGAGTCCGGCGCCGAGATCCTCATCCCGATGAAGAACATCGACGGCTGCTACGTGGCCGAACAGTCCACTTTGGATTCGTTGGAAGCCGAAGGGCGTGTCGTCTTCCGGTACGTCGGCGGGAACCCGAACGGGTCGCGCAACGACATCGCGGGGATCCGGTCGGAGAACGGCCGGGTCGTCGGGTTGATGCCGCACCCGGAGCACGCGATCGACGCGCTGACGGGCCCCTCGGATGATGGGCTGGGCATGTTCTACAGCGCGGTGGACGCGCTGATCAAGGCTTGAGGCTGGGCGGTGCCCCCCGGTGATCATGCTACCGAGGGGCACCGACAGTTCCGGGCCTGTGGACGAGAGTTGTCCACAGGCCCGGACTCAGCTCTTGCTCTGGTCGTTCGAAAGCCACTTCTCCGGCCGGACCCGCACCAGCACCGACCGCTCCCCGAGTGCCGAGTCGACGTACGCCTTCGCCTGGTCCGCAGGCCAATACCGGCCCGCGATCCGCAACGCCTGCTCGCGCGTCGGCGGCTCGTCGTTGGCCACCACCGGGCCCTCCACCGTCACGTACTTGTACGGCGGGTTCTCGTCCTGCGCCACCAAGCTCAACCGGCCGGCCGCGCGGATGGACTTGTCCTTCACCGTGTCGCGTTCCATCCAGATCAGCAGCTCGCCGCCCGGTGAATAGTCGTACCAAACCGGTACCGCCAGTGGCGCCCGCCCGGCTCGCTCCACCGCCAGCACCCCGACGTGCGCTCCGCTCAAGAACGATTCGCGTTCGGCCGCGGTCATCACGAAAGACATGTCGCTCCCCAGGTAGAAGATCCTCTACCCAGGGAGCAACACGGCACGAACTCCGGACATTCCGGACTACGAAGCCGCCGCCACCAGCCGCGCGTACGAACCGCCGGCCGCCAGCAGGGATGCGTGCGGCCCCAGCTCCGTGATCCGGCCGCCCTCGACCACCGCGACCCGGTCCGCCGCCGCGGCCGTGTGCAGGCGGTGGGCGATCGCGATCACCGTGCGCCCTTCCAGCACGCTGTTCAGCGACCGCTCCAGGTCCCGCGCCGAACCCGTGTCCAGCAGCGACGTCGCCTCGTCGAGCACCAGCGTGTGCGGGTCGGCCAGCACCACGCGGGCCAGCGCCAGCTGCTGGGCGATCGCCGCCGGTACCGGGTGCTCGCCCGAGCCCAGCTTCGTGTCGAGCCCGGACGGCAGGGTCGCCACCCAGTCCGACGCGCCCGCCGAGGCGAGCGCCGCCAGCAGCTCGTCGTCCGGCCAGTCGCCACCCGCCCGGCGGGCCGGCAGGGCCAGGTTCTGCCGGAGCGTCCCCGAGAACACGTGGTGCTCCTGGGTCAGCAGCAGGACCTCGCCGCGCAGGACGTCGTCGGCCAGGGACGACACGTCCTGGCCGCCGATCCGGACCGAGCCCGACGACGGCGCCGCGATGCCCGCCAGCAACCGGCCGAGCGTCGACTTGCCCGCGCCGGACGGGCCGACGATCGCCAGCCGCTCGCCGCGTGGCACCCGCAGGTCGATGCCGTGCAGCACCTCGCGGTCGGCCGTGTAGGCGAACCGGACGCCGTGCACGTCGATGTCGCGTCCGCGCGGGACCTCCGCCACCTTCGGCGACTCCTCGAGGGACACCGAATGGATGCCCAGGATCCGGCGCGCCGCGGCCGCCGCGACCTGCAGGTCTTCCAGCCAGAACAGCGCTTCGTTCAGCGGGGCCGACATCGCCTGCACGTACAGCAGCATCGTGGTGATCTCGCCGAGCCCGGCCCAGCCGCGCGTGTACGCGAGCAGCCCGAGCGGCAGCATCACCGCCAGCGGCAGCACGTAGCTGATCTCCAGCGACGGCAGCCACCGCAGCTGCAGCGCCCGCATCCGCCGCTCGCCGAGGATGCTCTGGTCCAGCGCGTCGTGCGCCGCGCCGACCCGGCGCTCGGTCAGCCCGAGCGCCTCGACCGTGCGCGCGCCCTCCGCCGTCTCGTGGACGCTGGTCGTCAGGTCCGCCCAGCGGTCGAGCATCCACTGCATCAGCGGCGGGATCCGCCGCTGGTACCAGACGTTCACGCACAGCAGCAGCGGCACCGCGACCAGCAGGCTCAGCGACAGCAGCGGCGACGTCAGCACCATCGCGACGACCGTGAACACCACGGTCACCGCCGCGATCAGGATCTCCGGCGCCGCGAACCGCGCCGCGTGGTCGATCCGGCCGAGGTCGGTCGTGGCGCGGCTGAGCAGGTCGCCGGTGCCGGCCGCCTCGACCGTGCCGAGCGGCAGCTGCAACGCCGTCCCGACGAACTCTTCGCGCGTCTCGGCCAGCACCAGCTCGCCGAACATCGCGCCGCGCAACCGCGCGATCTTCCGCGCTACCGCCTGCAGCGCCAGGATCCCGACGAACACCACGGCCAGCACGTCGACGTGACCCGTCGTCGTGCCGGCCGCGACGTCGTCGACCAGCGCGCCGAGCAGCTGCGGCCCGGCCAGCCCGATCAGCGTGGCCACGGCCAGCGAGCCCAGCAGCAGCCCGAACTCGCGTTTGTGCACCGTCGCCGTCTTCAGCGCCCAGCGCCGGACGTCCCGCCGGGACGCCGTGGGGAGCCGTTTCATACCGTCACTACCTTCGCCGTGAAGACTTCATCCGCCACATGTGTCCACAAGGGACTCTGGCTGAACACCACCGTCGTCTTGCCGCGGCGCAGTGCCGCGACGCGCTCGGTGATGCGTGCCTCCGTGTGCGCGTCGACCGCCGACGTCGGCTCGTCCAGCACGAGCACGTCGGCGTCGGTCGCCAGCGCGCGGGCCAGGTTCAGCCGCTGCCGCTGGCCGCCGGACACCTCGCGCCCGCGCTCGCCGATCACCTCGTCGACGCCCTCGGGCAGCGCCTCGACGATGTCGTCGGCGTCGGCCGCGTACAGCGCTTCGGTGATGCTCACGCCGCTCGGCCGCGCCGGCGCGAGCTGCTCGCGCAGCACGCCCGAGAACCAGATGTCCTGGTTGTGCGCGTAGACGACCCGCCGCCGCACCTCCGCGAGCGCGACGTGATCCGCCCGGACGCCGCCGATCAGCACCTCTTCGCCCTCGGCCGGGTCGGCGAACCGTGCCAGCCGGTCGGCCACCGCTTCGCCGTCGGCGCCGAAGTCGACGACCGTCAGCCGCCCGGCCGCGACGCGCACGCCGGACTCGGTGTCGACCAGCTCCAGCGGCCCCGCGGGCAGCCGGACCGGCGTCGCCGGGTCCGCCAGCTTCGGGTGGATCGCCAGCAGCGCCACCACCTTCCGCGACGCCACCAGGCCCGACGTGATCGAGCCGACGGCCTCGGTCGCGGCGGTGACCGGCCAGATGAGGAACGCCGAAACGCCGTAGAACGCCACCAGCTGCCCGACGCCGATCTCCCCGGCCACGGCCAGTCGCGCGCCCAGCCAGGTGATCACCACGGTGACCAGGCCGGGCAGCGCGATCTCGGCCGCGGCCAGCCAGGCCTCGGCCTTGCCGACCTCGATGCCGGCCCGGCGCACCCGCTGGCTCGTCTCGCGGAAGCGGGTGAAGAACCGCCGCTCGCCGCCGATGCCGCGCAGGATCCGCAGGCCCGACACGATGTCCGCGCCGAGCGCGTTGACGTCGCCGCGCTTCTCGCGCTGCTTGGCCTTGCGCTTCTGCAGCGGCGCCAGCAGCGGCCCGATGCCCAGCACCGCGACCGGCACGCCGACCAGCGCGACCACGCCGAGCAGCGGCGACGTCGAGATCAGCCACACGGCGACCACGACGAACGCCAGCAGCGAGCCGAACGCCCGGCCGGTCATCTCGACGGTGTTGCCGATGTGGTTGATGTCGGTGGTGGAGATCGCGACGAGGTCGCCGGTGGTCGTCTTCTCGCGCAGCCCGGCGCCGACGCGGGTGGTGTGCGCCGAGACGGCGCGCTGCGTCGAGCCCGCGCCGTGCAGCCAGAGGCCGTAGTTGAGGAAGTGCAGCCAGGTCCCGGTGAGCGTCTGCACCACGCCGAGCAGCGCGGCGGCCAGCGCCCAGCGCCAGACGGCGGCACCGTCGTGCGCGCTGACGGCGCCGATGCCCTGGCCGATCACCAGCGGCACCAGCGCACCCGGCAGCGCCCAGACGACACCGAGCGCGGCGGCGCCCAGCACCGTGGCGAGCCGGGCCCGGAACACGGCGAGCAGGAAGCGGCTCGCGCTCGGCCGCGCGGGCAGCCGCAGCGGCGGGAAGGGATACGTGGCGGAAAGCACGATTCCCGACGGTAAGCCGCCGACCAGCGGAAGGCGACCGATTTTCCGGCGCGCGCACCCCGGCCGTCCCGGGGGGACCCCCGGTTTCAACGCTACTCGCGGGGACCGACAGTTCCGGGCCCGCGCACCCGAGTTGTCCCCAGGCACGCCCGGCGCCGCCGAGTTGTCCCCAGGAGCCTCGAAGCTCTCGATGTCAGCTCGGTCACACCCGCCGGCGTCCGCCCGATCCCGGCGAACCCACCGTCCGGGGCGGCCGGGCGCGCCCCGTATCCTGGCGGCCGTGGCGAACCCTGACACGGACACCGTGACCAGCACCGTTGACACCACCGAGCGCGCCGGGGCGACCCCGGACCACACCCAGCCCTATCGCGAGCTCGGGCTCGCCGACGACGAGTACGCCCGCATCCGGGAAATCCTCGGCCGCCGGCCCACCGACGCCGAGCTGGCCATGTACTCGGTGATGTGGAGCGAGCACTGCTCCTACAAGTCGTCGAAGAAGCACCTGCGCTACTTCGGGGAAACCGCCACCGACGAGATGAAGGCCAAGATGCTGGCCGGCATCGGCGAGAACGCGGGCGTCGTCGACATCGGCGAGGGCTGGGCGGTCACCTTCAAGGTGGAGAGCCACAACCACCCGTCCTATGTGGAGCCGTACCAGGGCGCCGCGACCGGTGTCGGCGGCATCGTCCGCGACATCATGGCGATGGGCGCGCGGCCGCTCGCGGTCTCGGACGCGCTGCGCTTCGGCCCGGCCGACGCCCCCGACACCAAGCGCGTGCTGCCCGGCGTCGTCGCCGGTGTCGGCGGCTACGGCAACTGCCTCGGCCTGCCCAACGTCGGCGGCGAGCTCGTGTTCGACCCGTCCTACGCCGGCAACCCGCTGGTCAACGCGCTGTGCGTCGGCGCGATGCGCGTCGAGGACCTGCACCTGGCCTTCGCGTCCGGCACCGGCAACAAGATCATCCTGTTCGGCGCGCGCACCGGCCTCGACGGCATCGGCGGCGTTTCCGTCCTGGCGAGTGACACCTTTTCGGGTGACGAGTCTTCGGGCGGCCGCAAGAAGCTGCCGAGCGTCCAGGTCGGCGACCCGTTCACCGAGAAGGTGCTCATCGAGTGCTGCCTCGAGCTGTTCGCGCAGAAGCTGGTCGTCGGCATCCAGGACCTCGGCGGCGCCGGGCTCTCCTGCGCGACGTCCGAGCTGGCCGCGGCCGGCGACGGCGGCATGCACATCTACCTCGACCGTGTTCCGTTGCGCGCCACCGGGATGACGCCGGCGGAGGTGCTTTCGAGCGAGTCGCAGGAACGCATGTGCGCGGTCGTCTCGCCGGAGAACGTCGAGGCGTTCATGGCGGTCTGCCGCAAGTGGGACGTCATCGCCACCGACATCGGCGAGGTCACCGACGGCGAGCACCTGGTGATCACCTGGAACGACGAGGTCGTCGTCGACGTCCCGGCGCACACCGTGGCGCACCAGGGCCCGGTGTACGACCGGCCGATCGAGCGTCCGTCCACTCAGGACGCGCTGATCGCGGACACGTCGGCTTCGCTGCCGCGTCCGTCCACTCCGGACGAACTGCGCGCGGACGTGCTTCGTCTCATCTCCTCTCCCAACCAGGCTTCGAAGGAATGGGTGACGTCGCAGTACGACCGTTACGTGCGCGGTAACTCCGTGCTGTCGCAGCCGTCCGACTCGGGGATGATCCGGATCGACGAGTCGAGTGGCCGCGGCGTCTCGGTGGCGACGGACTGCAACAGCAAGTTCGTCTACCTCGACCCGTACCGCGGCGCGCAGCTGGCGCTGGCGGAGGCGTACCGCAACGTGGCGACGGGCGGCGCGACGCCGGTGGCGGTGTCGGACTGCCTGAACTTCGGCGCGCCGACCGACCCGGGCGTGATGTGGCAGTTCGAGCAGGCGGTGCACGGCCTCGCGGACGGCTGCGTCGAGCTCGGCATCCCGGTGACGGGCGGCAACGTGAGCTTCTTCAACCAGACGGGCTCGACGGCGATCCTGCCGACGCCGGTGATCGGCGTCCTCGGCGTGATCGACGACGTGACCCGCCGCATCCCGACGGGCATCGGCGCCGAGGCGGGCGAAACCCTGCTGCTGCTGGGCGAAACGCACGACGAGCTGGACGGTTCGGCGTGGGCCCGCGAGCTCCACGGCCACCTCGGCGGCGTGCCCCCGCGCGTGGATCTCGCCCGCGAGAAGCTCCTGGGCGAGATCCTGGTGGCGGGCTCCCGCGACGGCATGATCTCGGCGGCGCACGACCTGTCCGACGGCGGCCTGATCCAGACGCTGGTCGAGACGGTCCTCATCGGACAGTGCGGCGCCCGGGTGTTCCTCGACGACGGCCAGGACCCGTTCGTCCAGCTGTTCTCCGAGTCGGCGGGCCGGGTGCTGGTGGCGGTCCCGCGCACGGAGGAGCTGCGCTTCACGGAGATGTGCACGGCGCGCGGGCTGCCGTGGCGGAAGACGGGCGTGGTGGACCCGGATTCGGGAACGCTGGAGCTGCAGGGCATCACGGAGTTCACGCTGGACGAGCTGCGTGAGACTTGGGAGAAGACGCTCCCGGCCCTGTTTGGGTGACTCTAGTCTGCGACCTGTCCACAGCCTCGTTCGGTTGTGGACAGGTCGCTGATTTTCCGGCGCTCCCAAGGGGTTTGTCGCACCCTGCCGATAGACTGGACTCGGGGACGCCCCCCAAGGTGGGCGGTTTCTGGGGGTGGTTGCAACACCTGAGTTTTCAGGAGTTGCCTCTTGTCCAGACGGGATCGAGACCGGGCCTTGAGCCGGGCCGCGTGTTGTCCTGATCGGCGTGGCCGAGCGTTAACCGCCGAGCGGGTGACCTACTTTGCGCTGGTGGAAGCAGGAACAGGCAGCAGAGAAGCGGCCCGGCAGGTCGGGGTCAACTACC
>NZ_JAPZLD010000054.1:0-81047 GCF_030182635.1 Amycolatopsis ponsaeliensis | reverse complement strand
AGAAACAGGGTTCTAACCCTGTTTCTCACTCACGACCGGCCGTGCGCTCCAGCAGGGGGCGGACCCGCGGCGGCACCGGCGTCGACAAAGCGATCGACGTCGACGTCCGCTGGACGTCCGGGACCCCCACCACCTCGTCGATCACCCGCTGCAGGTCGTCGTTGCCCCGCGCCACCATGCGGACGAACAGGTCGCCCTGGCCGGTCGTCGCGTGGACCTCGCACACCTCGTCGATCGCGGCCAGGGCCTCCGCCACCTCTGCTCGACGACCCTGAGCGATCTCCAGCACCGCGAACGCCGTCAGGCCGTAGCCCATCGCCGCCAGGTCGAGCTCCGGCGGGAAGCCGCCGAGGATGCCGCGTTCGGTCAGGCGGTCCAGCCGCGCCTGGACCGTCCCGCGCGCGACGCCCAGCCGGCGGGCGCTCTCCAGCACCCCCAGCCGCGGGGAGTCCGTCAGCAACAACAGGAGCCGTGCGTCCAATGCGTCGAGGTTCTCCGACATTGCTCTCTCCCCTGCACAAGTTGTCCACGATGACAGCCGATGTCCGGCAGTCGCTGATCATATTGTCCAGCAAAAACTGAGTCCATTGCGCATCTTGCCTCACGGGGCGGATCCTTCGGGGTATGACCCAGACTGCCGAACCTCAGGGCGCGCTCGACGACGTCAGCTATGACCAGCTGCGTCAGCTCGTCGGGCTCGTCGACCACGACGCCTCGACCGACCCGTTCCCGGTCAAGGCCATGGACGCGGTGGTGTTCATCGCCGGCAACGCCACCCAGACCGCCTGGTACTACCAGATCGCGTTCGGGATGCAGCTCGTCGCGTACTCGGGACCCGAGACCGGCGACTTCGAGCGCAAGTCCTACGTCCTCAAGTCCGGCTCGGCCCGGTTCGTCATCACCGGCGGCGTGCGGCCGGACTCCCCGCTGCTCGACCACCACCGCAAGCACGGCGACGGCGTCATCGACCTGGCGCTCGAGACCACCGACGTCGACAAGTGCGTCGAGCACGCCCGCGCGCAGGGCGCGACCATCCTCGAGGAGCCGCACGACGTCTCCGACGAGCACGGCACCGTGCGCGTGGCCGCGATCGCGACTTACGGCGAAACCCGCCACTCGCTGGTCGACCGGTCGCGCTACACCGGCGTCTACCTGCCCGGTTACGAGCCGCGCGAGAGCACGATCAAGCGGCCGGAAGGCGCGCCGAAGCGGCTGTTCCAGGCCGTCGACCACTGCGTCGGCAACGTCGAGCTCGGCAAGATGGACTACTGGGTCGACTGGTACCACCGCGTCATGGGCTTCGTGAACATGGCGGAGTTCGTCGGCGACGACATCGCGACCGAGTACTCGGCGCTGATGAGCAAGGTCGTCTCGAACGGCAACCACCGGGTGAAGTTCCCGCTGAACGAGCCCGCCGTCGCGAAGAAGAAGTCGCAGATCGACGAGTACCTCGAGTTCTACGGCGGCGCCGGCTGCCAGCACATCGCGCTGGCCACCAACGACATCATCGCCACGGTCACCGCGATGCGCGCCGCCGGCGTCGAGTTCCTCGACACCCCGGACTCCTACTACGACGACCCCGAGCTGCGCGCCCGCATCGGCAACGTCCGCGTGTCGATCGAGACGCTCAAGGAGCACAGCATCCTGGTCGACCGCGACGAGGACGGCTACCTGCTGCAGATCTTCACGAAGCCGATCGGCGACCGCCCGACCGTCTTCTACGAGCTGATCGAGCGGCACGGCTCGCTGGGCTTCGGCAAGGGCAACTTCAAGGCCCTGTTCGAAGCGATCGAGCGTGAGCAGGAGCGCCGCGGCAACCTGTAGTTTCACGAAACGGCGAAGGCCACCATCGGGCACCTCCGGGTCCCCTATGGTGGCCTTTGGCGTGTTCCGGGAACCGACGGCTCCCCGGATCCGTCAGTGTGGAGAAGCAGAGAGAAGGGGCCGGGATGCCGGACAGCATCGACGCCAGCGACGCGATGATCGACAACTGGACCAAGCGGCTCGAGGAGAACGCCGCCCGGTACCAGGCGCTGGCCGATCGCATGCAGGGCCAGTCGGTCACCGAGCGGTCGAAGGACGGCACGGTCCAGGTGACCGTCGATTCGCGCGGCCTGCTGAAGAACCTCGTCATCGCCGAGACGGCGGCGGGCAAGCGGATGGCCGAGGTGTCGGCGCAGGTGATGCAGCTGGTTCAGCGCGCGCAGGCCCGGATCCCGGAGCTGCTGCAGCAGGCCATGACCGAGACCACCGGCACCGGCGACCAGGCCGCGGTGGAGATCGTCCGCGAGGCGCAGAGCACCTTCCCGGAACCGCCGCCGGAGCCCGAGCCCGCGTTCCCGGAGCCCGACCGCGTCCGCCGGTTCCTGCCGGAGGACAACGAGGAGCAGCCGCCACGGACTCCGCCGCCCGCGCCGCCGCAGCAGCCGCAACCGCCGCGGCGTCGTCGCCCGGTCGACGACGATGACGACGACTTCGGCGGGCCGATTCTTTCCTGAGGGGGAAACCGATGACGGATGTGGAACTCAGCACCGACCTGACGGCGCACGCGAAGCAGCTCGACGCCATCGGTGACGGGCTGCAGCAGGCCGTCGACGCGGCGAACCAGGTCAGCATGCCGACCGACGCGTACGGCATCCTCTGCCAGCCGTTCCGGATGCTGCTCGACCCGGTCGAGCAGTACGGGATCGACGCGCTCAAGGACGCCGTGCAGGCGATGACCGCCGTCTCCGGCAAGGTCCGCGAAGCCGCGGCGGCGTACCACAAGTACGAGGCCGGGGTGGCCGACGACCTGAACAAGTCCGCGGGCGGTGCGTGATGCCCGAGGGCAACCCGCTCGTCGTCGACGCCAAGCAGGACCCGGACGGGCCGGGCGCGTTCACCGCGGGCAACGGTGACTACGGCTGGGCCGGCGGCATCGGCCTCGCCGAGTCGTCGATGGACGCGTTCAACGGGATCAAGGACGGCGACTGGGTTTCCGGCGGGCTGGGCGTGCTCAGCCTGGCCGGGGAGATCGCGGGCGCCGCGATCGACCCGTTCGGCTACCTGATGTCGTCGGTGGCGTCGTTCCTGATGGAGCACATCCAGCCGCTGAAGGACATGCTCGACTCCGTCGCGGGCAACCCGCCGGTGATCCAGTCCTACGCCGACACCTGGGGCAACGTCTCGAAGACGCTGGGCGAGCGCAAGACCGACTTCGACAACGCGGTCAAGAACGGCACGGCCGGCTGGACCGGCCAGGGCGCCGACGCGTACCGCAAGTTCGCCGCCGAGCACAGCGACGCGCTGTCCGGCGCGGCGACGGTGGCCGGCGCGATCAGCACGGTCACGATGATCATGGGCCAGGTCGTCTCGTTCGTGCGCGAGACCGTGCGGCAGCTGATCGCGGATCTCGTCGGCAAGCTGATCGCCTGGGTGATGGAGGAGGTCTTCTCCCTCGGCTTCGGCACGCCGGTCGTGGTGGCGCAGGCGTCGGCCGCGATCGCCAAGTGGGGCAAGAAGATCGGCGAGCTGCTCAAGAAGCTCACCGACACGATCCGCAGGGTGTCGCCGCTGCTGTCGAAGCTGGTCGACATCTTCGAGAAGATCGCCAAGGTCTTCGGCAAGGTGCTGGGCAAGGTCAGCGGCCTGGACGGGTTGAAGGTCAAGGAAGGCGGCTTCGTCCACAAGGTCCCCAAGGGGGAGGGTGGCGGGGTCCACGCGCGCGGCCACGGTGGCGACGGCGAGGGTTCTTCCGGTGGCGACGGCGAAAGCTCGCACTCCGGCGACGGCGACAGTTCCCCGGACGGCGAGACGTCGTCGACCGACTCGGGCGATCCCGGTCACGCGGACGGGGATTCGCCGAGTTCCGACCCGATGAACACCGACTCGTCGGCGGATCCGGCCTCGCGGCGAAGTTCGAGCGGGGACGGTTCCCGTTCGCCGGACGGCTCACCGTCGCACGCCGGGGACGATTCCCCGTCGGCGAGTGGTGACGGCTCGCCGGACGGCAGCCCGTCTTCGGTGCGTTCGGACGGTTCGCCCTCGCACGCCGGGGACTCGAGCCCGTCGCACGCCGGCGACAGCACGCCTTCGCACGCGGGTGACGGCAGCCCCTCGTCGACTCGATCTCCTTCGCACGCAAGCGATTCGAGCCCGTCGCCGACTCGCGCCGGGGACAGCTCGCCGTCGCACGCGGGCGACAGCAGCCCCTCGCCCACCCGCGGCGCCGACAGCACTCCGTGCCATGCGGGCGACAGCAGCCCGTCGCCGACGCGTGGCGCGGACAGCACTCCGTCCCACGCCGGCGACGGCAGCCCGTCACCCACCCGCGCAGGCGACAACGCGCCTTCGCACGCAGGCGACAGCTCTCCGTCGCCCACTCGCGGCAGCGACAGCACGCCGTCCCACGCCGGCGACAGCAACCCCTCGCCGACCCGTGCGGGCGACAGCAGTCCCGCACCCACGCACTCCGGCTCGCCGAGCCATGCCGACGGGGGCAGCCCGGCGCACTCCGGCTCCTCGCCCGCCGCGCGGTCCGACGCGCCCGGCTCGCACGCCGGCACCGACACCCCGAGCAGCGCCGCACCTCCCCGAGCCGACGGCACCACCTCCGCCAGCGGCACCGCGCCGACCGCTCCGCGCACCGGCGACCCGGGCACGGTCCCGACGCCGCGCGGTGGGGACGGCGCCGCGTCCGGTGCCCCGGCTCAGGGTGGCGCGCCGATGATGGGCGGCGGCGGGATGCCGCCCGGTGGCGCACCCGGGGGCGGCGGTCTCGGCGGCGGCTCCCCGCGCACCGGTGGTGGCCCCGGCTGGACCGGCACCCCGGGCAGCCCGGGCGCGCACATCCCGCACGTCGACGCACCCGGGCGGCCACGCACCGGCGGCGACCTCCCCGAAGGGCGGCCGCGCCCCGGTGGCGACACCCCGCGCCCGCGCACGCCGGATGCGCCCGCACCCGCGGCTCGCGGCTACGGGCCCGGCACGCACGGCCCGGACACCCGTCCCGGCGGAACCGCCCCCGGCACCCGGCCCGGCGGTCCCGGGCACACCGGCCCCGGCGGCACGCACGGTCCCGACGGCCACGGCCCGCACGAGAACGCACCCCACGAAAACGGCCCGCACGACCCGGACGGCGGCGCCCCGCACCACGGCGACTCCGAGCCGCTGACCCCGGACGAGGTCAACGCGCGGCACTCGGAAAGCACGCCGTCGGGCAGCTCGTACCACGCCGGCGACCCCGACATGGGCGACCTGCCGCACCGCGTGCAACCCGACCCGGACGGCCGCTACACCGTCGACGTGCACGTCACGCCGGACGGCCACGCCCGCATCGGCGACCGGCTCTACACCCCCGAAGAGTTCGCGGACGTCCTGCGCCGCAACGCCGACTACGACGGCCGCCCGGTCCGCCTGATCGGCTGCGACGCGAGCTCGAACGACTTCGCGCACCGGCTTTCGCGCGAGCTCGACACCGAGGTCATGGCCCCGACGAAGCCGGCGTGGACCGACTCGCACGGCCGCGTCTTCTCGTCCGACTACGAAATCGGCCCGGACGGCCGGATGCGCCCGCGCATCCCGCCGGACGGCGAGTGGAACACCCACCACCCCGACGGCTCGACGCACGCGGCCGGCGACGACGGGTTCGCGCCGGACACCCGGCACCACGATCCGCACGACGTCGACGCGGACAGCGCGCGCCACCGCGGTGACGACGACAACCCCCGGCAGCGTGACGCCGCCGGGGCCGACGCCGACCCGGACAACCCCCGGCAACGCCAAGCGCCGCCGCCCGGCACCGACCCGGACGTCCCCGCCGACCGCAATCCCCTTTCGCGGCAACAGGAACACGACCTCACCGATCCGCACCGGCAGGCCGAGGTCCGGGCGAACCCGCAGCACGGCGCGGAATTCGACCCACCCGGGGGCGAGCACGTGCCGGTCGGGCCGGGCAGCACCCACCCGGACGCGCCCCGCGCGCCGCACGCCGGCGAGCGGTTCCCGAGCGACCAGCGGCTCGAGCCCCACCGCTCGTACCAGGTCGTCGACGCCGACGGGACGCCCCGCGGCACGTACCACACCGACGGCTCGGGCCGGGTCACGCACATCGAGACGTCGCACCCGAACGTGCCGCCGCGGCTGGCCGACGGCACCCCGAACCCGGCGTACCACCCGAACCCCGACGTCACCCACCCGCACCCGAACACCACCTACAAGGTCGACATCGACGGGCAGCACCAGACGTTCCACACCGACGCCGACGGCGTGCCGCACCCGTCGGTGCAGTTCCACCGCCCGGACTTCGAGGGCGATCCGGTCCGGATCGGCCCGGGTGACCCGCACTCGCCCGGCGCGCGGCAGTCGTTCGCGCAAGGCGGGCCGTACGAGCCGCACACCCGGTACGAGGTCGTCGACCAGAAGGGCGTCCCGCGCGGCACGTTCTACACCGACGCCGACGGCCACGTCCGCTGGGCGGAGGTCGAGTCCGGCCGGATCGCGCGGTCGAACCCGGACCTGAGGGGCATCGACAACCCGCGGCTCGTCCCGCCGGACGCCGAGGTCCACTTCCGGCAGCGGGTCGACCCGAACGCCGAGGTGCCGGAAGGCGTCGCGAACCCGGAACGGTTCCGCGGGGCGCAGCAGCACGACGTCCACGACCTGCCGAACAACCGGTCGTTCCTGGACTCGCAGCCGAAGAACCCGGACGGGTCCCCGAAGCTGGAGCCGAACTCCAAGTACGTCGTGCACGGCGAGTACAAGGTGGGCGAGGCGAAGATCGACCAGCCGCGGTCGGTGTACTGGACCGACGAGCACGGCCGGGTCGCGGTGGCCGAGACCTTCCGGCCGCACAGCCCGGACATGAACAACCCCGGGCCCAACATGGTCTACGACGTCGACAACGGCCGGTTCACCTACCAGACCGGCGCCGACGTCAACGGCAGGCCCGACACGGTGCACGGCAACTCGGACGTCCCGAAGACGGCCGACGAGTACGAGCTCCAGCGCCGCGACGGCACCGCGCAGGGCGTGTCGGGGCAGCAGGGCCCGGGCGGCGTCTACGACGGCGGGCACATCGCGGGCAACCAGTTCCGCGGGCCGGGCGAGCTGCTGAACATGATGTCCCAGTGGCGGCCGCAGAACCAGGGCTGGCCGGGCCAGGCCGGGCCCGATCACTGGTACGCGTTCGAGACCGACCTGGCCAACCACCTCAAGGCGGGCGGCAAGATCGACAGCATCGACGTGTTCCCCCTGCGCAACGCCGGTGATCATGTGCCGCACACGATCCAAGTACGGTGGGTCGAAGTGGGCCCGGACGGCGGGCCGATCGTCCACATGCGCAGTTTCCCCAACACGCCGGCCGCTCCGGGAGCGTCCTGATGCGCCCGGCCGCTGCACCAGAAAGGACCCGCGCTCATGCCTCGTGACGCCTCGCAGTGGCGGGAGCAGTCGCACGAAGTGGGCAACGCTCTCATCGACGTCGTGCCCCCGGGATGGCGGCGGATCGAACTGGTGAGCCGCCTCAACGTCGACGTCGAGGATTTCGTCCTGACGGTCCTGATGGAAGACGGCAGCCGGCCCGCGATCGCGGTGCCGGACGGGGTCGCGCCCGCGATCCGCGGCATGCGGAAGGCGTTCCACCAGCCGGAGGACGGCACCTGGTTCTCGATGCGGTACCTGCTGGACGCGCCGGGGCGCGTCCAGACACTGTTCAACCTCGACTGGGACCCGCGCTGGTCGCCCGCGATCGACCCGGCGGGCTGGGTGCGCGACCTCGACGCCTTCCCGCGGGAACCCGAGAACATCCAGCCGTGGCTGCGCACGCTGCTCGCCGGCGCCGGCCGCCCGGTGCCCGAGGACATCCCGGTCGCGCGGCCGGACGCGCCGCTGGATCCCGAGGGCCAGAACTGGTACTGGCAGCAGATCGGGAACATCGTCGCGATGTCCGTGCCGCCGGACTGGGCGCAGGTGATGCTGACCTACCGGGCGATCGGCGACCACGTCGAGCTGCCGGTGATGGTCCGGCGCGTCACCGACGGCGGGCTGTACCTCTGGGAGCCGCCGGCCGAAGTCGGCGAGCTGCTCGCCGAGCTGCGCGCCGGGATGTTCCGCGAAGGCCGCGGGACGTGGTTCCAGGTCGTCGCGCACATCGCGCTCAACTCGAGCGCCGAGTACACCTACACGTGGGACGACGAACCCTCCTGGGACGAGCCGCGCCCGGTCGACGAGTTCCCCCGTGAGCTCGCGCGGTTCCCGCGGACCGGCGAGGCGCTGCCGGGCTGGCTCGCCGAGGCAGTCGGCACGGCGGGCGCGGCGACGCTCGCCGGCGCGGCGGACCCCGAGGCCGCGGCCAAGGACGCCCTGCGCGCGGCCGAAGACGCCGCCGCCGAGCTCGAGATCGCCCCGGCCCGCTACCGCATCGGCGAGATCGCCGACGGCGCCTGGTGCCTGGTCCCCGAAGGCGACGGCTGGGCGGTGTTCTGGGCCCAGGGCGAAGACCGGCTGGAGCTCGCCACCTTCCCGAGCGCGGTGGCGGCCGTCCGCTACTTCACCGGGCACCTGTACCTGAACCGCGCCGCCTTCCGCGACGAGCTCCCACCGGACGCCAAGCGCGCCACGGCGGAGTGGCCCATCCAGCCCCTCGGCGGCGACGTCGGGTTGCAGATGTACGGCGGGAAGCGGCTGGTGACGCTGCCGCCGGGCACCGAGCTGGACCGCTACGGCGAACCGGCGGGCAACACGCTGTACGCGGCGCGGACCGAGTGGGAGAACCGGTCCGAACCCGCGGAGATCCGGGACTGGGCCTTCCACGTCTACCGCCTGCGGCGGCCGGTGCGGGCGCTGACCGGCACCGTCATCGCCTGGTACGACCAGCCCGGCGGCGGAACGGCCTACGTGCTCGAACGGTCCGTGGCCGACCTGCTGGCCGACGGCGCCCTCGAGGAGATCCCGCAGGCGACCACCCGGCCGCCCGAGCCGGGGCAGGGACGATGAGCACGCCACCGGGGCCGGACCAGCAGCACCAGCTCGTCGCGCAGATCGGCCAGGGACTGGCGTCGATGGCGCCGCCGGGCACGTGGCGGCAGGTCCGGACCGAGTACCGGGCGGTCGGCAGGCATATCGAGGCCGACGTCGTCGTCACCGGGCACGACGGCACGCCCCGCGCGGTGCAGCCCCCTCCCGACCTCCTCCAGCTGCTGGGCACGCTCCGCACGGGCATGTACCGGCCGGGCCTCGGGACCTGGGTGAGCGCGGTGGTGCTCGTCGACGCAGTCCAGGGCGTCAGCGCGGACTTCGTCGCCGACCGGGAGCCGCAGTGGCGGCGCACCCCGCCGCCGATCGGCTTCCAGGACGAGCTGCGGTTCTTCCCGCGCGCCGACGAGCACGTCCCGCCGTGGCTGCGTGAGCGTGCCGGGCTGACCCCGCCGGTTCCCGACGGCGAGGTCCGGACGCCGCGGATCCACGACGGCCTCGACGAGGCGGGCCGCCCGCTCATCCGCCGTCAGCAGCTCGCCCCGGCCGAAGCCGAACGCGTGCTCGCGTACCTCGACGCGGCGCCGGTCATCCTGGCTTCGCGCAGCAACGGCCCGGACGCGTTCGCGCCGGACCGCACGGACGCGGTGCCGATGAACTTCCGCACCGACGGCGCCTGGGCCTGGCCCGGCGCGGTGGCGTACTACCTGCGCGAGCACGGGGTGCCGCCGGACCCGGACCTGGTCGCCCACATCCGGGCCCGCCGCTTCACGGCACCACCGGAGGTCCCCGAGCCGGCGAAGGACCTGGCCCTCGCGGCGATCACCGGAGAAGCGCCTCAGACCACGGTGTAACCCGCGTTCGTCAGCGCGATCTCGAGGTCTTTGCAGTGCTCGGGACCGCGGGTTTCGAGCGCCAGGACGACGTCGGCCTCGCCGAGGTCGAGGCTGCCGGAGATCCGGGAGTGCTCGACGTCGAGGACGTTCGCGCCCAGTTCGCTCACACACGACAGCACGCCCACCAGCGACCCCGGGCGGTCCGGGACCCGCAGGTGCAGGCGCAGGTAGCGGCCACCCGCCGTCATGCCGTGCTGGATGATCTGCAGGAGCAGCACCGGGTCGACGTTGCCGCCCGAGAGGATCGCGACCACCGGCGGCTCGAAGATCCCCGGGTGCTGCAGCAGCGCCGCGACCGTCGCCGCGCCCGCCGGCTCCACCACCAGCTTGCGGCGTTCCAGGCAGAGCAGCACCGCGCGGGAAAGGGACTCCTCGGAGACCGTCACGACGTCGTCCACCAGCGACGCGACGTGCGCGAAGCTGACCGGGCCCGGCTCGCCGACCGCGATCCCGTCGGCCATCGTCGACGTCGAGCTCAGCCGGACCGGCGCGCCCTTGGCCAGCGACGGCGGGTACGCGGCCGCCTCTTCGGCCTGCACGCCGACGACGCGCACGTCCGGGCGCACCGCCTTCACCGCCGACGCGACCCCGCCGGCCAGCCCGCCGCCGCCGGTCGCGACCAGGATCGTCTTCACGCCCGGCACCTGCTCGAGGATCTCGAGGCCGACGGTGCCCTGGCCGGCGATGACGTCCGCGTGGTCGAAGGGGTGGATGAACACCGCGCCGGTCCGCTCACCGAACTCGATCGCCGCGGCGAGGGTCTCCTCCAGCAGCGCGCCGTGGAGGTGGACCTCGGCGCCGTACCCGCGGGTGGCGGCGAGCTTCGGCAGCGGCGCCCGCAGCGGCATGAAGACGGTGGACTTGGCCCCGAGCAGCGACGACGCGAGCGCGACGCCCTGCGCGTGGTTGCCGGCACTGGCCGCGACGACGCCGCGGTCGCGTTCGGCCTGGCTGAGGCCGTGGATGCGGGTGTAGGCGCCGCGGATCTTGAACGACCCCGTGCGCTGCAGGTTTTCGCACTTCAGGTGCACCGGACCGCCGTGGAGCCGGCGCAGGTCGCGCGCGTGCTCCATCGGCGTCACCCGGGTCACTCCGCGTAGGAGGTCCCGGGCGGCCTGGATCCGCTCGATGGTCACGAGTTCCATGGCCGGAGGTTATGCCACTCAGGAACTCCACAGGTTGACCGGACCGGGAGCCGGGTACCCTGGGCGTGTCAACACACGGTAAACAGGGAGCAACACATGGCACGGGGGAACGACTCGCACCGGGCGCGCGCCACCCGGTCCGCCGGGCTGGTTCCGCTCGTGATCGGGCTGGCCTCGGCCGCGGCGCTGACCGGAGCCGCGTACTTCACGGTGGACAGTGCTTCGTGCGGGTCCCCGGCCCAGTACATCCGCCACGACAGTCACGTCGAGCTGGTGGGCGGCTGCGTGGACGGCGCGAACCTACCGGTGACGGGCACCCCGAAGTCGGGTGGCGTCGTGCACGGCAACTACAACCCCTGATCTTCGGCACACGAAAACGGCGCCGGAGCTGCTCCGGCGCCGTTTTGCTGTGTCCGGGGGTCAGCCCAGGGCGGTCAGCAGGTCCGCGACCAGGTCACGGCCGTCCTCGATGCCGACCGACAGGCGCAGCAGGTCGGCCGGGACCTGCAGGGTCGAGCCCGCGGTGCTCGCGTGGGTCATCTTGCCCGGGTGCTCGATCAGCGACTCGATGCCGCCGAGCGACTCCGCCAGGATGAACAGCTTCGTGCGGGACGCGACCTCCAGCGCCGCCTGCTCGCCGTCCGCGTGGCTGAACGAGACCATCCCGCCGAAGCGGCGCATCTGCTTCGCCGCCGTCTCGTGGCCGGGGTGCTCCGGCAGGCCCGGGTAGTAGACCTTCGCGACCTTCGGGTGCTTGACCAGCGCCTGCACGACCAGCTCGGCGTTGTCGCTGTGGCGCTCCATGCGCAGGGCCAGCGTCTTGATGCCGCGCAGGGTCAGCCACGCGTCGAACGGCCCGGGCACCGCGCCCGCGGCGTTGCGCAGGTAGAACAGCTGCTCGCGCAGCTCGTCCTCGTTCGTGATCACCGCGCCGCCGACGACGTCGGAGTGGCCGCCGAGGTACTTCGTCGTCGAGTGCAGGACGATGTCCGCGCCCAGCGAGAGCGGGTTCTGCAGGTACGGCGTCGCGAAGGTGTTGTCGACCACCAGGCGGGCGCCGGCGTCGTGCGCGACCCCGGCCAGCGCCGCGATGTCGGCGATGCCGAGCATCGGGTTGGTCGGCGACTCGCACCAGATCAGCTTCGTCTCGGGCCGGATCGCGGCGCGGACCTCGTCGAGGTTCGCCAGGTCGGCGACGGTGTGCTCGACGCCCCACAGGCTGAGCACCTTGTCGATCAGGCGGAACGTGCCGCCGTACGCGTCGTTGCCGAGCACCAGGTGGTCACCGGGGCGCAGGGTACTGCGCAGCACCACGTCGGAGGCCGCCATGCCGGACGCGTAGGCCAGCGCGTGCCGGCCGCCTTCCAGCGAGGCCAGCGCCTCCTCCAGCGCCGAGCGGGTCGGGTTCGCGGTGCGCGAGTACTCGTAGTCGCCCTCGCGGGTCCCGCCCACGCCGTCCTGCGCGTAGGTCGAAGTCTGGTAGATCGGCACGATCACCGCGCCGGTGCGGGGGTCTGGCTTCTGACCGGCGTGGATCGCGCGAGTCTCGAATCCCAGTACGGAGTAGTCGTCCACCATGGGCTAAGCGTACGGCGAGGCCCTGACATTCCCGTCAGGTGGGACAGATCTCAATGCCGCACCACCGGGCGGCGGGCGCGGACACCGCGAGCAGCAGCGTGGCCAGGGCCGGCGGCGCCACCAGGGCCAGCGCGGTCAGCCCGCCCATCGCCAGGTCGCCGGGACCGCCGAAGTCGGCGAAGGTGAGCCCCGCGGCCGCGAGGATGGCCGACGTCAGCGTCGCGAGCAACGCCGCCGAACTCCCGGCGATGCAGCCGATCCGGCCGATCGGCTGCCGGCGCAGCAGCAGGACGCCGCCGGGCAGCAGCGTCGAGGCGAGCACGACGTCGACCGCGGCGTGGACGCCGACACGGCCGGCATCATCGGGGAACCGCGCGAGCGCGACGACGTCCAGGACGAGCCCGGCCAGGTAGAGCAGCCCGCCGAGCAGAGCGAGCACCGCGGCGGCGAGCGCCGTCCGGCCTTCGGTTCGGGTCACGGCTGCCGAGGATACGGTCGATCACCGCCGGTGACCGGCGCGGGTCACCAGCCCCGGGACGAGTAGGCCTCCTGGCCGGCCCACATCGGCACGGACGGGGTGCGGTAGCGCAGGTAGCGGAAGGTCGGCGGCAGCAGCGCCAGGATCAGCACCAGCACCGCCAGGCCGGCCAGGCCCACCCGGTCCACCATCGCGAACCCGCCGTGGGTGAACATCGCGTCCGCGAACCGGGCCAGCGGCACGCCCACCGACAGCGGCTCCATCAGCAGCGCGCCGATGGCCAGCAGGGCACCCAGGCCGAGCAGGATCGCGCCCGCCGTCGCGCGGAACAGCGTCGTCAGCGCGCCCAGCAGGAGCACGAGCCCGGCACCGAGGTAGGCGGCGAGGTCCACGAGCACCCAGCCCGGCAGGGCACCGAGGCTGAATTCGGCGGGCATGTCGAGAAAGATCCGGACCGGCACATATCCCGCGGCGACGGCGGCGGCCAGTCCGAGCAAGCCGGCGAGGATAGCCGTTACTCCGGACGGCCGAGTCGATGAATACGAATGCGAACGCGACACCGGATATCCGCGTGGACCGGTCACAACTCCCCCATCAGCAGAGCACGGGACTACGGCGTTCACCCTAGTCGGGAAAGGGGGAAGTGACTCCGAAAGAGAACGGAATTCGGCCGGACGGCGGAACCCAAGATCATTTTCCTGCGGTAGCGGCAGAAATGCTGTCACGAGATCCGGATGACCTACGATACCGCGCATTTGTCCATTTGAGACAATTGCTGATCAGGTCGTAAATGCACCGTGCCCCGGAGCCGAATGGGCTCCGGGGCACGATTTGGTGTACTAGTTCACCACTGCTGTTGCTGCGGCGGCTGGCCGGGCTGGCCGAACCCGCCGCTCGGCGGGCCCTGCTGGCCCGGGGGCTGGCCCCAGCCCTGCGGCGGCTGGCCCGGCTGCTGCGGGTAGCCCTGCGGCTGGCCGTACCCGCCCTGCTGCGGCGGCTGGCCCGGCTGCGGGAAGCCCCCGCTCGACGGCTGCGGGAACCCGCCACTGGACGGGTTGGGTCCGCCCGGCTGGCCGTAGCCCGGAGGCTGGCCGTAACCCTGGCCCGGCTGCCCCGGCTGGCCGAAGCCACCCTGCTGCTGGCCGAACCCGCCCGGCTGACCGGGCTGCCCCGGCTGACCGAACCCGCCCGGCTGCTGCGGGCCACCGAAACCGCCCTGCGGCGGTCCGCCGAAGCCCTGCGGCCCGCCCGGCGCGGCACTGCCGGCACCGAGGCCGACGAACTGCTGCGTCGCCGGGATGAACCCGAGCACACCCACGATCAGGATCAGCACGCCGAGGATCAGCGGCGGGAGCCCGAGGCCGAAGGTGCTCCGCTCGGAAGCGGAGGCCTGCGCGAGCGTCGCGGCGTTCGGCGTCATCCCGATCTTGAGCAGCAACGCGAAGACCGTGAGCAGCGCGCCGCCCGCGACGATCGCGATCGGGACGAACTTCTTGAGCCCGCCCAGCTTGCCCGCGAGCGCCAGCCCGACGCCACCGGCGAGGGAGACCAGCGCGCCCACCAGGATCATGACCACGTAGAACCAGACCAGGCCCGGGCCGATGATCCCGGCCTCGTCGAGCACCTTGTCGATCGCCGCCTGGTCCGGCGCGAGGTCGAAGATCTTCGAGTAGTCGCTCGCGTCGCCCATGTAGTTGAAGGCGATGATCAGCGCGACCAGGCCCAGGAGGGCGACGACGCCGCCGGCGATGTAGCCGAACAGGCCGCCGTTGCCCCCGGCCGACGGTCCGCCGAACTGCGGCGGCTGACCGCCGAAGCCGGGCTGCTGGGGGCCGCCGAACCCGGGACCGCCGAAGCCCTGCGGCGGCTGGCCGGGCTGCCCCGGCTGGCCGAAGCCCGGCTGCTGGCCGTACCCGCCCGACTGACCGGGCTGACCCGGCTGGCCGAAGCCACCCTGCTGGCCGTAACCGCCCGGCTGCTGGCCGAACGCCGCGGCCGGGTTGTCGGCCGCGCTCGGCGGCGGGGTGTACGGGATCGCCGGCGGCTGGGAACCCGGCGGGACCAGCTGCGTGGAGTCCGCGATCGGGGCGTCGCCGCCGCCGACCGGGTTCACCATCTGCGTCGCGTTCGCGTCGACCGGCGGCATCGCCTGGGTCGCGCCCGCCCCGCCGTCACCCGGGTAGCCCGGCTGGACGACCTGCGTCGGTTCGGGCGTCTCCCCGAACGGGGAACCGCCCTGGGGCTGGGCGGGCTGCACGACCTGGGTCGGTTCCGGGCTGCCGAACGGGTTGTCCTGCTGCGGCTGGGGGCCACTCGGCGGGCCCTGAGGTGGCTGGCCGCCACCCCACGGCTGGTTCGGTGGCTGCGGTGCACTCATGTGGGTCTTGAACCCCCTTGACGAGGACGCGAAAGTGTTCTATTTGCCGCTCACGCTATCGGATCACCCGGCAGGGCGCTCGTAACGCCCCGGCCGGGTGCGCCGATTAGGTATTTTCACAGCTCCTGTTCAGCGGCCGGCGAGGAAGCCCAGGAGGTCGTGGCGGGTGACGACCCCGGCCGGCTTGCCGTCGACCAGCACGAGCGCACCGTCGGCGCCCTCGAGCGCCGTCATCGCGGCACTCACCTGCTCACCACCGCCGATGGTCGGCAGCGGCGGGGACATGTGCCGGTCGAGCCGGTCGGCCAGCTGGGCCTTGCCGGTGAACAGCGCCTCGAGCAGGTCACGCTCGTTGACCGCGCCGACGACCTCGGCGGCCATCACCGGCGGCTCCGCGCTGACCACGGGCATCTGGCTGACGCCGAACTCGGCCAGGATCGCGATGGCCTCGGCGACCGTCTCGTTGGGGTGCGAGTGCACGAGGTTGGGCAGCGAGCCGCTCTTCTTCGTGAGCACGTCGGCGACCGTCGCGCCCGAGGAGTCGGGCGGCAGGAAGCCGTAGGAGGACATCCAGGTGTCGTTGAACACCTTCGTCAGGTAGCCGCGGCCACCGTCGGGCAGCAGCACGACCACGACGTCGTCCTCGGTGAGCCGCTCGGCGAGCTTCAGCGCGGCGGCGACGGCCATCCCGCAGGAGCCGCCGACCAGCAGGCCCTCCTCCAGCGCGAGCCGGCGGGTGACCTGGAAGGAGTCGGCGTCGGAGACCGGGATGATCTCGTCGGCGATGTTCCGGTCGTAGGTCTCCGGCCAGAAGTCCTCGCCGACGCCCTCGACCAGGTACGGGCGGCCGCTGCCGCCGGAGTAGACCGAGCCCTCCGGGTCGGCGCCGACCACGAGCACGCGGCCGTCGCTGACCTCCTTGAGGTACTTGCCGGTGCCGGAGATCGTGCCGCCGGTGCCGACGCCCGCGACGAAGTGGGTGATCTTCCCGTCGGTCTGCTTCCACAGCTCGGGGCCGGTGGAGAGGTAGTGGCTCTCCGGGTTCTGCGCGTTGGCGTACTGGTTGGGCTTCCAGGCGCCGTCGATCTCGCGGACCAGGCGGTCGGAGACGTTGTAGTAGGAGTCCGGGTGCTCGGGCGCCACCGCGGTCGGGCACACCACGACGCGGGCGCCGTAGGCCTTCAGGACGTTGCGCTTGTCTTCGCTGACCTTGTCCGGGCAGACGAAGACGCACTGGTAGCCCTTGCGCTGCGCGACCATGGCCAGCCCGACACCGGTGTTGCCGGACGTCGGTTCCACGATCGTGCCGCCGGGGCGCAGCTCGCCGGAGCGTTCGGCCGCCTCGATCATGCGCAGCGCGATCCGGTCCTTGACCGAGCCACCCGGGTTCAGGTACTCGACCTTGGCCAGCACGAGCGGCTTGAGCCCCTTGGTCAACGAGTTCAGCTTGACCAGCGGGGTGTTGCCCACGAGGTCTGCGATGTGCTCTGCGTACTCCACGACCGCCAGCCTAAACGGCCGACCGGTGGCGTTGTCCACTCGTGGCGGACCAGGCCCCGGGGGCCTCCGGGTGCGCGTCGGTGATCACGGGCCGCGAGCGCGAGGTCGGACCGCCCGGGGGAGACCGCCGGCAGCCACCAAGCTGCTCGTCTACCCCGGTACCGGCCCGAGGGCCGCCGCACGCTGAGCCGTCATCCCGTCCCGGAGGTTCGGCCCGGCGCCGATCGCGGTAGGGCACCCCATCCGAAGAGCCAAGGAAGCGGCCCACCCAAGTACCATCGCCAGTTCACCTCCTGCGTCAGGAATGGCGACCTTGTATTGCTGCGACGATCCTATCGGCCTTCCGGTTGCCCCGGATCGGCCTTTCGTGTCAATTGTGATCGCCCCGTCCGGTCGGCGATCGGGCGTTCTTCCCAGTCTTGTGGCCAGGTCCGCCGGAAGCCGCCCTGCGCCTCGGCGCCGGCGAGCCGGGCGGCGGACTTCGTGCCGAAATCGGCCGGACCTGCGAAAACGGCGCCGTTGAAGCTGTCGCGATCGCCACCGAAGACGGTTCCGCGAAAATCGACGCGGCCGGCGAAGTGCGCTTGGTTGAAATCCGCTTTGGTGCGGAATTCGGTGCCGCGGAAGGAAGCGAGTTCGAGAAACCGGGTTTCGAAGCACACGATCGACCGGATCGAACAGTGGGTGAGGTTCAGCCCGACGAGCGTCGCCCCGGAGAAGTCGAGGTCGACGTCCGGCCAGAAGTCCCCGCTCGGCTGTTCCCCGGAGCCGGGGCGCAGGTGCAGCATCAGGATGCGCTGCGCGGTCTTGCGGACCTGCAGCTCCTCGGCGTTCTTCGCGGAGTGCTTGAAGGGCATCCGCAGGTAGGCGCAGAGGACGTTGACGATGGTCTGCCGGTGCTCGGCGTACCCGCCGGCCAGCCGCTCCAGGGAGTACAGCCCGGCGAGGCGGACCGGGGCCTTGTCGCTGCCGAGCTGGTCGGCGGCCTTGCCGTAGATCTCGGTGATCCGGCGCTCGGTGGCGTCGTGGTCCTTCTGCGCGAGGTCCAGCTCGGCCGACCGCTGCCGGCGCGCGGCGAGCAGCAGCGCGGCGGCGCCCCCGGTGCCGACGACGATGGTGGCGGCCGTCCGCAGCGCGTCGAGCCGGGCGACGTCCTGCGGCCGTCCGCCGCCCAGGAGCGTCAGCAGCAGCGCGGCGGCGACCCCGGCCACGACCAGCAGCCCGGCGCCCCACAGCAGGATGGTCCTGGTCCGCAGCACTCGCTCCAGCCGGTTCACCACCGGAGTGATCCTGCCAGTCCCCGGAGAAGCTCACACCGTCTTCGGCTTTCTCCCCGGCGCGGTACACGGCACTATGGTGAGCAACCGCTTAGCCGCTTAGCTCGCGATACGAGGATGTGTCACGTCATGCCTGAAGCCGTCATCGTCTCCACCGCTCGCTCGCCGATCGGCCGCGCCGGGAAGGGCTCGCTGGTCAGCATGCGGCCCGACGACCTGACCGTGCAGATGATCCAGGCGGCACTGGCCAAGGTGCCGCAGCTCGACCCCGCCGACATCGACGACCTGATGCTGGGCTGCGGCCTGCCGGGCGGCGAGTCCGGGTTCAACATGGGCCGTGCGGTCGCCGTCGAGCTCGGCTACGACCACCTGCCCGGCTGCACCATCACCCGCTACTGCTCGTCCAGCTTGCAGACCACCCGGATGGCGTTCCACGCGATCAAGGCCGGCGAGGGCGACGTCTTCATCTCGGCCGGCGTCGAGACCGTCTCGCGGTTCGCCAAGGGCAGCTCGGACTCGTGGCCGGACACGCACAACCCGCTGTTCGCCGACGCCGAGAAGCGGACGGCGGCGACCGCCGAGTCCGGCACCGACAGCTGGAGCGACCCGCGGTCCGCCGGGGACGTCCCGGACGTCTACATCGCGATGGGCCAGACGGCCGAGAACCTGGCGCGGCTGAAGGGCGTCACGCGCGAGGACATGGACGAGTTCGGCGTCCGCTCGCAGAACCTGGCCGAGAAGGCCATCGCCGACGGTTTCTGGGCCAAGGACATCACCCCGGTGACCCTCCCGGACGGCACGGTCGTCTCGAAGGACGACGGCCCCCGCGCCGGAGTGACGGTCGAGGGCGTCGCGGGGCTCAAGCCGGTGTTCCGCCCGGACGGCCGCGTGACAGCGGGCAACTGCTGCGCGCTCAACGACGGCGCGGCGGCGCTGGTCATCATGTCCGACGTGAAGGCGCGTGAGCTGGGCCTGACGCCGCTGGCCCGGATCGTGTCGACGGGCGTGACGGGTCTTTCGCCGGAGATCATGGGCTACGGGCCGGTGGAGGCGTCCAAGCAGGCGCTGTCCCGCGCGGGCCTGTCGATCGGCGACATCGACCTGGTCGAGATCAACGAGGCGTTCGCGGCGCAGGTGATCCCGTCGTACCGCGACCTGGGCATCGACCTGGACCGCCTGAACGTCAACGGCGGCGCGATCGCGGTGGGCCACCCGTTCGGCATGACGGGCGCGCGCATCACGTCGACGCTGATCAACTCGCTGCAGCACCACGACAAGCAGTTCGGCCTGGAGACGATGTGCGTCGGCGGCGGCCAGGGCATGGCGCTGATCATCGAGCGCCTTTCCTGATCGCCTGACGACGAGGGCCGCCACCGGCATCCGGTGGCGGCCTTCGCTGTGTTCAGAGAGTCGACACGCGTGATTCGGAGGTCGACACGCGTGATTGAAGGGTCGACACGGCGAATCCCGGCCGGCCGAGCCGTGTCGACTCCCTGATCACGCGTGTCGACCCTCCAGTCACGCGTGTCGACCCTTCGATCACACCGCGGAGGGTCGGCTCGCGTGCCTGGAGGGTCGGCTTGCGTGCCTGGGCGGTCGGTTAGTGGACCATCACCGGGGGTGTGATCTCGTCGCCGTCTTCCGAGACCGCCGGGGTTGCCGGGCGGGACTTCGGCAGGAACAACGCCGGGATCACGCACAGCACCACCAGGACCAGCGACCACACGAACGTCGTCGAGAACGCGTCGGCCGCCAAGCCTGTCGCGGCGGAATGCGTAGCCGGGTTCAGGATCGCCGCCGTCGCCGCCAGCTGGCCCTGGGCCGTCGGGACGCCGAACTTGCCCGCCAGCAGGGCCGCCAGGATCGTCGCCATCACCGCCGAGCCGATCGCGCCCGCCGTCTGCTGGACGATGTTCGTCGCCGTCGATGCGCGAGCCATGTCCTTCGGCTGCAGCGTCTGCAACGCCGACGTCGTGATCGGCATCATCGTGCAGCCCATGCCCAGGCCCATCACGAACAGCGCAGACAGCAGGACCCAGTACGGCGTGGTCGCGGTGACCTGGGTCAGCATCGCCATCGAACCGACCAGCAGCACCATGCCCGGCAGCACGATCTTGCGCGCGCCCACCTTGTCGGCAAGGCGGCCGGTGATCGGCATCATGATCATCGCGCCGAAGCCCTGCGGGGCCAGCAGCAGCCCCGCGTGCAGCGTCGTTTCGCCGCGCACCAGCAGGAAGTACGTCGGCAGCAGCATCATCCCGCCGAGGAACGCGACGAAGAACAACGACATCGTCACCATCGCGATCGTGAACGACCGGTTCTTGAACAGCCGCAGGTCCACCAGCGGGTTCGGCACGCGCAGCGCGCGCACCACGAACGCGACCAGCAGCACCACGCCGGCCAGCACCGGCAGCCACACCTCGACCGCGCCGAACCCGCCCGCCGACGGGACCTTCGAGACGCCGAAGATCAGCGCCGCCAGCCCCGGCGACACCATCAGCATGCCCACGAAGTCGAAGCGCCCGGTGGCTTCCGGCTCGTCCTTCGGCAGCAGCCGCCACGACAGCAGCAGCGTGACGACGCCGATCGGCACGTTGATGAAGAAGATCCAGCGCCAGCTCACCGCGTCGACCAGCCAGCCGCCCAGGATCGGGCCGCCGATCGGGCCGAGCAGCATCGGCACGCCCAGCACCGCCATCACGCGCCCGATCCGCTGCGGGCCGGCCGCGCGGGTCAGGATCGTCATGCCGCACGGCATCAGCATGCCGCCGCCGAAGCCCTGCAGGACGCGGAAGACGATCAGCGTTTCGATGTTCCAGGCCGCCCCCGCGAGCATCGAGCCCGCCAGGAACAACACGATCGCGAGCATGTAGAGCCGCTTGGTGCCGAAGCGGTCGGACGCCCAGCCGGTGACCGGGATCACGGTCGCCAGCGCCAGCAGGTAGCCCGTGGCGACCCACTGGATGACGTCGAACGACGTCGAGAACTCGATCGTCAGCTTCTGCAGCGCGACGTTGACGACCGTGGTGTCCAGGATCGCCATGATGGCGCCCAGGACGACCACGGAGGCCACCTTCAGGACACCGGCGTCGAGCGCGTCACCGTTCGGCGCCGAGCCGGTTCTTTGCGTAGTCATAAGGAAGAGGTCCCCCAGGTTCGTGGATTCGTCCGCGAGAGTACCGGGGGACCCCGACAAAAAGCTCAGCAGATGCTGTCCGTCGGCACCGGGTTGGCCAGCCCGAACAGCGGCCGCAGCTTCAGCCCGATCCACGTGCCGCCGAGCGCGAACACGCCCCACAGCCAGCCGTGCAGGCTGCCGGTGGAGATGCCGCCGAGGTACGCGCCGATGTTGCAGCCACCCGCCATGCGCGCGCCGACGCCCATCATGATCCCGCCGAGGATCGCGGCGACGGCCGTGCGCCACGGGATCGAGCTGTGGATCTTCCACGCGCCCGCGGCCGCGGCGGCCACCGCCGCGCCGATCATGATCCCGATGTCGGTGAGGCTGTTCTTGTCCTTCCAGATCGGGTTGGCCAGCGACGTCGCGTTGGACTTCTGCTGCCAGAACTCCCACGACTCCGGGTGCAGCCCGAACACCTGCAGGATCTTGGCTCCCCACAAGGAGAACGCGCTCGTGACGCCCCAGATCCCGCCGGACACCAGGAACACCGCGCCGGCCAGCACACCCAGTACGACGGCGCCGGCGAGCACCGGCCACGAACCGCGGAAGATCCGCGCGAAGCCGTGCGCGGTCGGGACGGCGTCCACCGGCGGCGGCGTGCGGCGGCGCTGCACCACGCGGGTGACCAGCACGATCCCGGCGAGCACGGCGATCGTGATCGCCCACGAGCCGAACCAGCCGACGTGGTCGGCCAGCAGCACGCCCTTGAGCTCGGGCCAGCCGCTCAGCGCCGGGTACGCCCACGTGTAGAGCACGGACCCGGTGATGAACCCGCCCAGCGTCAGGACGATCGTCGACTGGCCCGACCCGACCGCGAACAGCGTGCCGGACGCGCACGCGCCGCCGAGCTGCATGCCGATCGCGAAGAGCGTCGCGCCGACGAAGAGGGCGAGCCCGAGCGGGCTGGCCGTCGGCGCCGGCTTGCTCCCGAAGAGCCCGACACCGGTGCCGGCGATGAGCGCGATCAGCGTCGCGGCCGTGCCGAGCAGGAGGGTGTGGGCGCGCAGGCCCTGGCCGTTGCCGACGGCGATCAGCTGCCGCCACGCCGACGTGAAGCCGAACCGCGAGTGGAACAGTGCCAGCCCGAGGCCCAGGCCGAGCAGCAGCAGGACGCCGAACTTGACGCCGTAGCTCGCCCAGACGTACCAGGTCAGGCCGGCCGCGAGGACGCCCGCGACGGCCAGCGGGACCGCGCGGACGGGTTCCTCCGGCTGCGGGACGGGCGCGGCGCAGGAGGTGGGGAAGTCGAGGAACTTCTTTTCACCGGCAGGGGATTCGGTCGTCGCCACCAGTACTCCAGGCTCGGGCGGGAAGGACGACCCAAGTTAGGTCCGATGATCGCTTTTCCGCAGCTCGTCGCACAGTGTGGGACGAACGGAGCAATCCGGGTGCCCCTGAACGCGCCGAAGGCCTCCTCGCGAGACTCACGAGAAGGCCTTCGACGGGCTGGGTGCCGCTAGTTCGTCTTGACGCACATCGTCGTCGGCGGCTGCGGGTAGATCGCGACGCGCGTGGCGTCGGTGCCCTCGCAGACGCTGTCGCTCGCCTGGCCCTCGACGACCTTCACGAGCTCGGCGTCCTTCGTCGGGTCGCTGCAGGGAACCTTCTGGTAGCCCTTGGTCTGCGACGAGAAGTTCGCCAGGCAGTCGCCCTGCTTCGCGTTGATCATCAGGCACAGCTTGTACGAGCTGCGGCCGCTGACCGAGTAGGTGTCGTAGCCGGAGTCGGAACCACCGGGGCAGTCGTCGCTCGAGCTGTCGAGCTTGGCGGCGATCTTGACGTTGGCCTTCGGGTCGTTGCAGTCGGCCTTCGCCGGGTCGTCCCCGCCCCGGGTGAACTCGGTGATCGAGAGGCAGTCACCGACGTTGGAGCTGGCCGGCGAGTTGCCGAAGGCCACGATCCCGGCGATCACGACGCCGATGAGCACGACGAGGCCGATGCCGAGGCCGATGAACCGGCCGGCCTTCGACTTCTTCGGCGGGGCCGGCGGCGCGGGCGGGAAGCCGGGCTGGCCGGGCGGCGGCGGGTACTGGCCCGGCGGCGGGCCGTACTGGCCGGGCTGGCCCTGCGGCGGAGTGCCGGGAGGCGGGCCGTACTGACCCGGCTGGCCGTACTGCTGCTGGCCGCCCGGAGGCGGCCCGTAGGGATCGGGCTGACCCACCGGCTGCTGGCCCCCGGGGGCCGGAGGGGGAACGCTCACTGTGAACCTCACACATGTGAAATTGAGAACCGACCCGGACATCAAACACGCAGGGTGAGCACGATCGACACCGGGGTCCCCGTATGCACGAATTACCCACAGAAAAGGCGCCCCGTTGATTACGGAGCGCCTTCACTGGGAAACTGTGAGCCAGGTTACTCGCGGAGGTAGGACAGCAGCCGCAGGATCTCCAGGTACAGCCAGACGAGCGTCGTCATCAGGCCGAACGCGGTGTACCAGGCCCACTTCGACGGCATGCCCTCGCGGATCATCCGGTCGGCCTGGTCGAAGTCGAGCAGGAAGCTGAAGGCCGCGATGCCGATGCAGAGGATGCTGAAGGCGATGGCGAGCGGGCCGCCGTCGCGCAGCGGGTTGAAGCCGAAGGCGAACGTGCTGATCAGGTTGAACAGCATCAGGATCGCGACGCCGACGACGGCCCCGACGATCCACTTGGTCAGCTTCGGCGTCACCTTGACCGCGCCGGTCTTGTAGACGACCAGCATGCCGATGAAGACACCGACGGTGCCGATGATCGCCTGCAGCGCGATGCCCGGGTAGATCACCTCGAACACGCCGCTCACCGCGCCGAGGAAGAGACCTTCGGCGGCCGAATAGACGAGCGTCAGCGGACCGCTCGGCTTCCGGCGGAAGATGATCACCAGCGAGATGACGAGCCCGACGATCAGGCCGCCGAGCATCGCGCCGATCAGGGCCGGCGAGAGCCGGCCGGTCCCCTCCAGCTCGCTCTGGGCCCAGATCGCGGTCACGATCCCGACGAGCAGCGCGACGCCGAGGCTCATGCCGGTCTTGACGACGACGTCGTCGACGGTCATCGGCCGGTCGTCGTCGCCGGAGGTGACCTGCCCGGGTCCGTACCCGGGCACGCCGCCCTGGGTCTGGTTGAAGCCCACCGGGGGCCCGTACTGCCCGTGAGTCTGGGTTCCGCCGCGGGGCAGGTTGCGGAACGCCGGGTTGCTACTGGAACGCACCTGATCCTCCTGGATCTGCTGCTTCGTGGATCGACGCTGCATCGGGTTCAACGACCGCCGGGTACGTGCGGTTCCCGTCGAGTAAAGGCGACTTTACTCGACGGCAGGCCCGTGGCCACGGCAGACACGGTATGCGACCGAGATCACGACCGTTCGGCGACCGCCACCCGAAGGGCGGTAGACAGTCCAGCCCCTCCGGCGCGACGCTCACCTGGCGTGCCCGGTCGTTCACCGTACGCGCGTCGGGGAGTTGATCAATCGTGTGACCTGCGGCGACGCCGTTGTCGTCGCCGCGCGTCCGACGAAGGAGCCTACACACCATGAGGTGGTCGACACGCCCGCGCGCGGGCGTCCGCGCGCTCACCGGCCTGGTCGCCGCGGCCTTGCTCGGCGCGCTTTCCGTGACCGTCGGCGCCCCCGCCGCGTCCGCCGCGAGCCAGGAAGGCATCGGCCACGCGGTCGAGCCCGGCCAGGCGGGCACCGGCGGCCGCAACTGGCTGGGGTCCTACGTCGTCGGCGGGCAGCAGGTCTTCTGCGTGAGCTTCCAGCTGAAGGCGCCGGACACCGACGAGGTGTACAAGCCGGGCGACGAACTGCTGACGAAGTGGGGCACGAAGCTCCCCGCCGACCAGGCGGCGAACATCTCGTACCTGCTGCTGCGCTACGGCGACACGAAGAAGCCGGACGAGGCCGCGGCGCTGGCGCACCTGCTGCACTCCTGGACGTCGGCGCCGCGCACCCCCGCGGACCTCGACGCGTCGCTGCCCGCCGCGAAGCTCGGCTACGACGCGCCGTTCCACCTGAAGGGCCTGCCCGCGGGCGCCCAGGCCGCCGTCGAAAAGCTGAAGACCGAGGCCGAGGCCAACCGCGGACCGTGGACGGCGTCGGTGACCACCCCCGAAGGCGACCAGCACCTCGGCGAGCCCGCCGAGTGGACGGTCACCGTGAAGAACGCCAAGGGCAAGGGCGTCCCGGACGTCCCGGTGAAGCTGACGGCGACCGCCGCGACGGTCGGCGAGGACGCCGCCGCCACCGCGGGGAACGCGAGCCCGCAGGCCGCCGCGAAGGACGTCACGCTCAAGACGGCCGCCGACGGCACGGTGCGGGTGAAGCTGACCCCGGCCGGCGAGCAGCCGAAACTGCTGGCGTCGCTGGCCGCGCCGGCCGACCGCCCGTACGTGCGGGCGCCGGTCGACACCGCGAAGCAGCGCGTCGTCTCCACCGGCGGCGAGAAGGAGCTGACGGCACAGGGCGTCGTCGCGCTCACCAAGCCGGGGCAGGTGAAGGTGACGAAGACCGACGCGAACACGGGCAAGGGCGTCGGCGGCGCGGTCCTGCGGATCACGGGCAAGGACAAGACGTCGGCGGCGCTGGGCCAGGACGGCAAGCCGCTCACCGGCGCCGACGGGAAGCCCACGGTCGTCACCACCGACGGCGCGACCGGCGGCGTGACGGTCGAGAACCTCCGCGCGCCACAGGAGATCTGCGTCGTGGAGGCCGGCCCGCCGCCGGGGTACACGAACGCGTACGACCCGAGGAACCCGCCGTCGGCGTGCGGCACGGTGAAGCCGGGCGAGACGCTCGCGTTGACGGTGGTGAACAAGCCGAACGAGGTCCCGCGCGCGATCCCGGCGGGCGACGCACCGGTCGTCCAGGCGCGGGGCACGGTCGAGACGAGCTATTCGGTGCCGGGGCTGGCCGGGCTCGGCCTGCTGGTGCTGCTGGGCTCCGGTCTGGTCGGCTTCGCCGCGCGGCGGGCCACGCGCAGGTAGTCCGGGATGGCAGGCAACGACTGGCAGGACGACAGCTGGTTCGTCGACGAGTGGCGAGGCGGCGACCGGCAGAGCGGTGACGACGGGCAGCTGGGCGCCACCCGGCGGGCCGGCGATCACCGGTGGGCCGGCGACGACGCGCAGCCCGGCGGCAACCGGCGGGGCACCGACTGGCAGCGCGGCACTGACTGGCAAGCCGCCGAAGCCTGGCCGAGCGGCGACGACCGGCAACCCGGTGATCACCGGCAGCCCGGCACCGACTGGCAAACCGCCGACCCCTGGCAGAGCAGCCGCCGAAACCGAACTGCGTCGAAGGCGGGCCGCACCCGCTTGATCGCCGGCTTCGCGCTCGGTGCGGCCACGGTGCTCGCGGTCCAGTTCGGCAGCACCGTGGTCACCTCACCGCCGGTCGCCGTCGTGGCCGGCACCGCGCTGCCCGCCGCGGGTGCCGCCGCTCCGGCGGCCCGGCCGTCCACTCCCGCGCCACCACCGCCGGTCACGACGAGCGCCGCGCCGGCCGCGCGGACCTCGACCGCGCCGCCGCCACCTCCGCCACCGCAGAAACCCGGGACCGTCCGGCTGCCCGCCGGCGGCACCGCCGCACTGGTGCGCAAGGACCTCGGCCCCGGCGGCGAGCTGCCGATCCCGAACGACCTCGGCCAGGCGACGTGGTGGGGCGCCGGGCTCGACGCCGCCGGCGGGGCGAGCGTCTTCGCCGGGCACGTGAACTGGCGGGGCGCCACCGGGCCGTTCGCCGAGCTCTGGAACGCCGAGATCGGCGCTGCCGTGACCATTGTGGACAGTGCGGGCAAGACCTGGCGCTACCGGATCTCCCAGCTGGTCACGGTGCACAAGGACGACCTGCCCGCGCGGGCCGACGACCTCTTCGGCCAGTCCGGCCCGCACCGCGTCGTCCTGGTCACCTGCGGGGGCCGCTGGGTCGGCGGTTCGGACGGCTACGAGGAGAACCGCGTCGTCGTCGCGGACCCCGCATAAGTTACCCGTGAGTAACTTCACTTCGCCGCAAGGTGGTCACTGACGGCCCTATGCAGCAGAATGCCCAGGGTCAGGGATGCGGGCGAGAGGTGTGAAGACGATGGCGACGTTCTTGGTGACCGGGGCGACCGGACTGATCGGGCGCCAGTTCACCCGCTTGCTGCTCTCCCGCCCCGACGACGACCGCGTCGCGCTCATCGTGCGCGCGTCGAGCAAGGCGAAGCTGGCCGCGCTGGTCGACCAGTGGCCGCACTCCGACCGCGTCACGCTGGTCACCGGCGATCTCGGCGAGCCGCTGCTCGGCGTGTCCGAAGCGGACCGCGACGAGCTGCGCGGCAGCGTCGACCACGTCGTGCACCTGGCCGCGCTCTACGACCTCACCGCCGACGACGAAGAAAGCATCAAGGCCAATGTGGACGGCACGCGCGCGGTCGTCGGCCTCGCCGCCGACCTGCGCGCCGGGTGCCTGCACCACGTGTCTTCGGTGGCCGTCGCGGGCGACCACGAAGGCGTTTTCACGGAGGAGATGTTCGACGCCGGGCAGCGGCTGGTCACGCCGTACCACCGGACCAAGTTCGAGGCCGAGAAGATCGTCCGCGAGCAGGACGAGGTGCCGTGGCGGGTGTACCGCCCCGCGGTCGTCGTCGGGCACTCCGAGACCGGCGAGATGGACAAGATCGACGGCCCGTACTACCTCTTCCCCGCGATCAACCGGCTCGCCGGCCTGCCGGACGTCCTGCCGATCGTCGGCCCCGACCTCGGCGACACCAACATCGTGCCGGTCGACTACGTCGCCAAGGCGCTGCTGGAGCTGGTCGTCAAGCCCGGCCTCGACGGCCACGCCTTCCACCTGGTCAACCCCGAGCCGCAGCCGGTCGTGTCCGTGTACAACGCCTTCGCGAAGGCCGCGGGCGCGCCGACGATCAGCGTGCAGCTCGGCGAAGGCCTCTCCAAGCGGATCGTCGGGCTGGTCAAGCTGACCGAGCACATCCCCGGCGTCACCATCGCCCGCGACGCAGTCATGGAGCGGTTCGGCATCCCGCCGGTGCTACTGGAGACCATGGCGTTCCCGTCGGTGTTCTCCTCGGCCGAGACGCGCAAGGCGCTGGCCGGCAACGTCGAGGTCCCCCGGCTGGAGGAGTACGCGCCGACGCTGTGGCGCTACTGGCGCGAGCACCTCGACCCGTTCCGCGCGCGCAAGCACGGCCCGCGCGGCGAGCTGGACGGCCGCCGCGTGATCATCACCGGCGCGTCTTCCGGCATCGGGCGGGCGACGGCTTTGAAGGTGGCGGCCGCGGGCGGCGTCCCGCTGCTCGTCGCGCGCCGGCAGCACGAGCTGGAAGAGGTCCGCGACGAGATCGTCGCCGCCGGCGGCACGGCGTCGGTGTACCCGGCCGACCTGACCGACGAGGACTCGGTGCACAAGGCCGTCGACGCGATGCTGGCCGAGCACGGCCGGATCGACATGCTGGTCAACAACGCCGGCCGGTCGATCCGCCGGTCGATCAAGCTGTCGTACGACCGGATGCACGACTACGAGCGCGCGATGGCGATCAACTACTTCGGCGCGGTCCGGCTGATCCTCGCGGTGCTGCCGCACATGTCGGAGCGGAAGTTCGGGCACATCGTGAACGTGTCGTCGATCGGCGTCCAGGGCATCGCGCCGCGCTTCTCGGCGTACGCGGCGTCGAAGGCGGCGCTGGACTACTTCTCGCGGATCGCGGCGACCGAGACGCACGGCGACGGGATCACGTTCACCACCATCCACATGCCGCTCGTGCGCACGCCGATGATCCGCCCGACGAAGATCTACGACGCCTTCCCGACGAAGTCGCCGGAACAGGCCGCCGACATGGTGCTCAAGGCTTTGGTCGAACGGCCGAAGCACATCGGCACCCCGGCCGGGCAGGCGATCGGGCTGGCGTACACGCTCACGCCGGGCCTCACCGACGCCGTCGCGTACCAGGGTTTCCGGATCTTCCCGGATTCGACCGCGGCGGGCGGTTCGGGCGAGCTCAAGATCGGGCGTGGCGAGAAACACCTCTCACGTGCGGCGATGGCGCTCGCCCGGCTTTCGCGTGGCTTTCACTGGTGACGCTGCGTTTCCGGGGTGCGTCCATTCCGGCGACGCGCCGCCAGGACGGCGACACGTGTTGGTGATTTGTTAAGCCGACCGGCGTAAGCGCACTGTGCCCGGGTACGGTCGGGCGCATGGTTCCTGAGCGCGACCCCGCCGCAACCGCCCTCAACGGCCTTCTCCCCCTTCGTCGTGAATACACGCAGGCCTGGCACGGCTTCGACCGCAACGAAGTCCGGCAGTACCTCGACCACGTCGAGGCCCAGCTGCGCCGCGTGCTCAGCGACCGCGACGCCGCCGTGGCGCAGGCCACCGCCGCGACCCGCGAGGCCGAGTCGATCAGGTCGCAGGTGGCTTCGCTGGAAGCGCGCATCGAGGAGCTGAAGAAACCGCCGGAGCGGCTCGAGGACCTCGACGAGCGGATGCAGCGGACGGTCACGCTCGCGCAGGCCCGCGCGGACGAGATCATCAAGCGCGCCGAGGCCGCCGCGGAGAAGACGTGGGCGGGCTCGACCGAGGCGTCGACGAAGCTGCGCGAGCGGTACACGAAGCTCGTCGCGGAGCTGGACAAGCAGGCCGACCTGCTGCACTCGGAGCACGAAAACGCGCTTTCCGAGACGCGCGCGGAGGTGCAGCGGCTGACCGTCGAGGCGGGCCAGCGGCGCGAGCTGCTGGACAACGAGGCCGAGCGGAAGCGCCGGAAGCTCGAGCGCGAGTTCGAGTCGTCCCAGGCGGCCCAGAAGGCGGCGCTGGAGAAGCACGTCGCCGACCAGCGCACGGCGAGCAAGAACCAGGCCGAGCGCCGGCTCGCGGAGGCGACGGCGGAGGCCAAGCGCCGGCTCGACGAGGCCACGGCGGAGGCCCGGCGCCGGCTCGACGAGGCGACGACCCAGGCGGCCCAGCGCACGACGGCGGCCAACCGCAAGGTCGAGCGGCTGGCGGAGATCCGCGAGCAGGCCCGCAAGAGCCTGGCGGCGGCGGAGGACATCCTCAACCGCAGCGAGACGCAGCTGGCGACGCTGCCGGAGGAAGCTGTGATCCCCCAGGCGTCCAAGCTGGTGGGCGGCGACTCGGCGGTGGACTCCCCGACGACGCCGTCGGCCCCGGTGGTGCCGGTGGTCCAGCCGTCGATCCCGGCTTCGGCGAAGCAGGCGGTGAAGGCCGCGGCGCCCAAGCCCGTCCAGGCCGCGAAGCCGGCCAACGCCCCCAAGCAGAACGGCCCGGCGACCAAGCCGGCGAACGGGAACGGAAACGGCGTGAAGCCGCTCTCGCCGACGGCGAGCAAGCCGGGTTCCTGAGCCAACAACTCCAATGCCGTTAAGGCCACCTTACGGGCGTCTGACGCCCGTAAGGTGGCCTTAACGGCATTTCGGGGGTCAGCCGCGGGCGGTGCGAGGCCAGGGGTTCGCCGCCTCCAGCTGGGCCGCCAAGCCCAGTAGCAACGACTCCCCACCCGGCTTCGCCACGAGCTGGACCGACGTCGGCAGCCCCGACCGGGCCGACCGGCCGATCGGGACCGTGATCGCCGGGTAGCCCGCGAAGTTCCACTGGCCCGTGAAGCCCGCCAGACGCGTCGACGGCAGGACGTTCGTCAGCCACCGGCGCTCGTGCCAGCGGCCCGCCTTCACCGGCCAATGCGACAGCGTCGGCGTCATCAAGACGTCGTGGGACTCGAAGAACTCCGCGGCCCGCGAGACCCACCGGTCACGCGTGCCCGACCGGATCAGGCCCGCTCGCTCGATGAACCGGCCCACCCGGACGTGCGTGCGCGTTCGCCGCTGGAACCGCCCGAAGTCGAAGTCCGCGGCCTGCCGCGCCGGGCCCGCGCACCAGCGGGCCGTCATGCCCAGGACCATCGTCGCCGGGTAGCGCGGGGCGGCCGGTGAGACCGCGTGACCGGCCGACGAAAGCAGCCCCGCCGCCTGCGAAACCGCCGCGACCAGCTCGCGGGGCACCGGCGTGCGCAGCAGCGGGACCGTCGTCGACATCCCGATGCGCGACGCCGGCGGCGGGGAAACGACGGCCAAAGCGGGAGAAGCGGCCAGCACCGAGACCAGCAAAGCCGCGTCGGCGACCGTCGTGGCCAGCGGGCCGTGCACCGACATGCCGAACCAGCCCCCTTCGGCGAGCAGGTCCGACCCCGGCTTCAGCCCGACCAGCCCGCACATCGCCGCCGGCAGCCGGACCGAGCCCATGCCGTCCGTGCCGTGGGCCAGCGGGACCAGCCCGGCCGCCACCGCCGCCGCGCTGCCGCCGGACGAACCGCCCGAGGCGTACGTCGGGTCCCAGGGGTTGCGGGCGATGCCGTCCGGGGTGTCGCTCATCGGCCAGATGCACAACTCGGGCACCCGCGTCAGCCCGACGAGCACCGCGCCGGCCGCCCGCAGCCGCGCCGCGATCACGCCGTCCTCCCCGGCAACCGCGGACGGCCCCGCCAGCGAACCGTGGGACGCGTACTCGCCCGCGATCTCCGTGACGTCCTTGACCGCGACGGGCACCCCGGCCAGCGGCAGCGAAGCGAGGTCGGGCCGTGCGGCCACCGCCGCGGCCTCCGCGAGTGCCTCTTCCGCCCGCACCCGGCGGAACGCGCCGACGACGCCGTCCGCCGCGGCGATCCGGTCGAGGGCTTCCTTGGTCACCTGCACCGGATCGAGGGTCCCGGCCCGCACCGAAGCCGCGATCTCTGCTGCCGTCGACACCATGATCGAGACCCTAGCCCACCAAAAGGTGACAGTGGCAAGGAAAACGTCTCAGATTGCGCCCGCCCGCAGCGCGTAGGCGACGGCGTGGGCGCGGTTGTTGAGGCCGCAGCGCGTCATCAGGCCGTAGAGGACGTTCTTCACCGTCCGCTCCGAGTAGCACAGCTTCGCGGCGATCTCCTCGGTCCCGAAGCCCTCGGCGACCAGCCGCAGCACGTCGCACTCGCGGGCGGCGAGCCCCGACAGCGTCAGCCCGTTCGGCTCCAGGACGTCCTTGCGCATCCGCTGGACCTGCGAAAGGAGCGCCCCCTGCAGCCGCGGCGGCAGGTTCGCCGTGCCGTCGCCCGCGGCGAGCACCGCCGTCACCAGCTCGGCGCCGCCCGTCTCGCGGCGCGGCAGGATCGCCACGACGCCGCTCTCCAGCACCGACATCAGGTCGCTCTCGCGGAAGTGCTCGACCACCAGCACGACGTGCGACGCCTTCGCCGCGCGCACCTCGCCCAGCACCGCCTCGGTGACGTGCTCCTCCATCACCAGCAGCACGTCGGGCACCAGATCGGTGATCCGGAGGTCCGGATGGGCCTCCAGCAGGGTCACCGCGCCGGCGTGCGTGATCGGGTCCGAGGCGAGGACGGTCACTTCGACGGGCTTCATGGCAGCAGTGTGGACGGCCGGTCTTCACGCCTTCCCTATTCCGTCTTCACGCGCGTGAAGAAATCACCGGCCCCCGCGAGTGAGCTCGCCGAACGCCTCCCGCGTCCGCTCCAGGCACGCCGGCATCCGCTCGGCCGCCCGCCCCCAGTCGCGCTTCGCGCGCAGGTACTCGTCCCGCGCCTCGGCGGTCCAGCCGGCCAGCTCCGGCTCCACAGTGGACTCCAGCTCGGCGAGCAGGTCGCCCAGCTCGCCGGTGATCGCCCCCATCCGGTCCAGCACCAGATCGGCGAAGCGGAAGTCGAGGTCGCGGCGCGTCATGACCGCCGCTGCCTCGGCACGCCGCCGCCGGTCAGCTCGTACAGCCGGACCAGCCGCGAGAGGATCACGTCGAACTCCTGCTCCCAGTCGCTCATCGCCTGGCCGAACCGCACCGACGCCTCGCCGCGCCACGACGCCTGCACCATCGCCATCTCGCTGTTGACGTCACGGAAGTGCGCACCGGCCGCCTCGATGGCGTACGCGAAACGGGCGGCGGCACGCTTCATGTCCTCCGTCGGCTCGGCTGCGGCCATTTTTCGGGCTCCTCGAGGTCTCGGCCGACCGAGGGTCGCGCACGCCGCCGCCCCGGCGGAACCCCGCTCGTCCGCCGTTGCCCGAATGTCCGCCATCCTTGCCTGGCGGTTCACGGTGGCCGCGTATGCTCACGTCAGGCATCCGGCGCGTGACGGTTCGTCAGCGCACGAAGGGAGACCGATGTCGGCTGCGGACGGCTCCGCACCGAGACTCCAGCTCCTCGGCCCGGTCAAGGCCTGGCACGGGGAAACGGAGCTCGACCTCGGCTCCGCGCACCGGCGGACGGTCCTCGCCGTACTGGCGATGAACCCGAACCGCACGGTTTCGCGGGAGGAGCTGATCGACGCCGTCTGGGGCGAGGCCCCACCGCAGAGCGCCCAGGGCTCCATCTACACCTACGTCTCCGGCCTGCGCCGCGCGCTCGAACCCGGCCGCGCCAAGGGCGAGGGCCCGCAGCTGCTCGCGTCGATCGGGTCCGGCTACTCGCTGCGCCTGGACGCCGGTGCGGTCGACGTCCACCGGTTCGAAACCCTGCGCGAACTGGCCCAGCGCAAGCAGTCCGCCGGCGACTCGCGCGGCGCACGCGAAGTCCTCGACGAAGCCCTCGACCTCTGGCACGGCGTCCCGCTGTCGGGGCTGCCCGGGCCGTTCGCCGCCGCCCAGCGCGCGCGGCTGGCCGAGGTGCGGCTGGCGACGATCGAGCGGCGCGCCGAGATCGTGCTGGAGTCGGGCGGGCACGCCGAGCTCATCGCCGAGCTGACCGCGCTGACCCGCGAACACCCCTTCCGCGAGACGCTGCGCGGCCTGCTCATGCGCGCGCTGGCCCGCTCCGACCGGCGGACCGAGGCGATCGCGGTCTACGCCGACGTCCGCGACCGGCTCGTCGAGTCCTCGGGCACCGAGCCGGGCCCCGCGCTGCGACGGCTGCACGACGAGCTGCGGGAGAAGCCGGCGCCGAAACCGCCGCCGACCGTGCGCGTGCCGCGCTCGCCCGTCACGTCGATGCCGGACCGCGCCGACGTCTTCGTCGGCCGGGAAGCGGAGCTGGCCCGGCTGCGCGAAGCCGTCGACGAGCTCGGCGCGGGCACCGGGCATTCGCTGTGGCTCGAAGGAGAACCGGGCAGCGGCCGGACGGCGCTGCTGGCCGAGCTGCTCGCGATGACCCAGGACTTCCGGTCCGCCTTCGCCGCGGCCGACGCGCTGGACCAGCGGTTCGCGCTGCGGCCGCTGCTCGACGCGCTGGGCGTGCACCCGCGGGCCACCGACGAGCGCCGCGCGAACCTGGCCGCCCGGCTCGCCGAGCGGTCCGGCGAGGACCCGGTCGACGGCCTGCTGGGGCTGGTCCGCGAGCTGTGCGCGGAGGCGCCGCTGGTGCTCGTGGTCGACGACCTGCACTGGGCCGACGACACCACGTTGCGCGTCTGGCGGTACCTGAGCCGGGAGACGCGGGAGCTGCCGCTGCTGCTGGTCGGCGCGAGCCGGCCGGTGCCACGACCGGCCGCGCTCGAGGAACTGCGAGCCGAACTCGACAACGATGTCACAACCGTGTTCGCGCTGCCGCCGCTGGCCGAGGCGGAGACGCACGAGCTGGCCGCCGGGCTGGCGGGCGCGCCACCCGGGCCGGGGCTGCGGACGCTGGTGTCCTACGGATCCGGAAACCCGCGCTACGTCAAGGAAATCGTCGAGACGCTGCTGACGCACTCGATGATCGTGCTCGACGGCGTCCACGCGCACCTCGACGGCAACTCGTGCCAGACCATCCCGGCGCCGCTGGGGTCGCGGATCACGCTGTACCTGAGCTTCCTCTCCAGCGGCACCCGCGACACGCTGCGCTGGGCGGCGCTGCTGGGCCGCGAGTTCTCGCTGTCGGACATCGCCGTCGCGACCGAGCGGCCGCCGACCGCGCTGGTCGGCGCGGTGGACGAGGCGATCACGTCGGGCGTGCTCGTCGAATCGGGCGACCGGCTGGCGTTCCGGCACTTGTTGCTGCGCCGCGTGCTCTACGAAAAGACCCCGGCGGCGATGCGGGTGGCGCTGCACCGGCAGCTGGCCGAGGCGTTCGCCGCCGCGCGCGCCCCCGCCGACCGCGTCGCCGAGCAGCTCGCGGCCGCGCCCGCGCAGGTCGACCCGTGGGTGACGACGTGGCTGCTGGACAACATCGGCGCGGTCGCCACCGAGACCCCGCGCGTCGCGGTCGACTTGCTGCGCCACGCCGTCACGCAGGGCGCGCTGCCGCCGGACGCGCGGGAGACGCTGACCGCGACGCTCGCGCGGCTGCTGTTCTGGCTCGGCCGCGAGCCCGAGGCGGAGGCGCGCTCGGTCGTCGCGCGGACGTCCGACAGCAGGCGGGCCGCCGAGATGCGCTGGATCCTGGCCTACGTCTACTACCGCCGCGGCGACTTCGCCGAGGCGACGGCCGAGCTGAAGCGGACGCTCGACGACGCCGACGTCCCGGAGATGTGGCGCGGGCGCCACGAGGCGCTGCTGGCCACGCTGGAGCGGCTCGGCGAGGAGACGGCCCTGGCGCCGGCCGGGCTGCACCCGCTGGACGACGCGGCGCTGTCCGTGCCGACCCTCGACAGCCTCGACGAGGCCGCCGAACCCCTCGAAGCCGCCCGGCGCATCGCCGCGACGCGCGCGGTGCCGGGCGAGATGCACCTGGCCGGCGCGGTGCACTACTACTGGCTGGGCCGCTGGCCCGAGGCCCTGTCCGAGCTGGACGCGGTGATCCGCGACGGCGCGGAAACGGCGTCGTACGTATTGCGCAGCCCGGGTTCGGCGTTGCTGGTGCACGGCGTCGGCGCGCTGATCGCCGGGCACCGCGGCCGGCCGGTACTGGCCCGCACGCACGTCGACGCGGCGGGCCGGCAGCAGTGGCCCCCGGGACTCGAGCCCGACGGCGGCGACTTCCTGCTCGCGGCCCGCGCCCTGCTGGCCGAGCAGGACGGCCGGCCCGAGGCGGCGCTGGCCGCGTTGCTGCCGCTGCTGGAGGAGCACTACCCGCCCGCGGCCCGCCACCAGTGGCTGCCCGACCTGGTCCGGCTCAGCCTGCAGCTCGGCAAGTCCGACCTCGCCCAGCAGGCGGTGCGCTTGCTGACCCCGGAGGGCGAGGTCCCACCGGCCCACGCGGCGTCGGCCGCGCACTGCCGCGGGCTGGTGACCGGGGACCCGGAACCGGTGCTGACGGCGGTTTCGCACTACCGGATCGCGGGCCGGGTGCTGAAGCAGGCCAAGGCGACCGAGGACGCGGCGATCCTGCTGGCGGAGTCGGGCCGCCTGGACGACGCGCGGATCGCGTTCCGGGCGGCGTTGACGAAGTACACGGCGATGGGCGCGGTGTGGGACGTGCGGAGGGCCGAGAGCCGGATGCAGCCGTTCGGGATCCGGCGGGCGGGTTCGGCGCGGTCGCGGGCAGTCGCCGGCGAGTGACGCCGGGCGGCCCGCCCCCACTGTCTTGAATGAGTCATTCAGGTCTTCGGAGGTCCTGAATGACTCATTCAAGACGTCCGGCGCCGGGCCATACCGATCGGACGATCGATACCACCGCGACCCCACCCCTCCCAAAGTCGTAACCCGTCCCGTGACCGGGCAACCCGATCCGGGCTTGCCACGTCAGTAAGCTCGCCGGAGTAATCGGCACCGAAGATGTCCGCCGGGGTCCTGGGGGCCCGCCCCCGGTGGGTTCGTCCCCCGAGGGAACGGCAGGGACATGCAAGGGGAAGCGGACACCGGTCTGCGAGTGGGCTTGCTGGGTCCCCTACGGGCCTGGCGCGGGACGGCCGAGATCGGCCTGGGTCCCGCTCGTCAGCGCGCGATCTTCGCCGTGCTCGCGGTCAACGCCGGGCGCCCGGTCCCGCGCGCCGAACTGATCGCCGGGGTCTGGGGCGACTCCGCGCCCGCGAGCGTCGAAGGCAGCGTCCACACCTACGTCTCCGGGCTGCGGCGGGCGCTCGAACCGGACCGGTCGCGCTGGTCGGCCGCCAGTGTCCTCGTATCGGATCCCGCCGGGTACTCGCTGCTGCTCGACGAGGACGCGCTCGACGCCGCCGTCTTCGAGCGCCACCGCGAACGCGCGCAGCAGCACCTCGACCGCGGTGATCCGCGGGCGGCCGTCACCGAGCTCGACGCCGCCCTCGCGCTCTGGCAGGGGGAAGCGCTCTCCGGCGTGCCCGGCGGGTTCGCCGAGCGGCACCGCGAATACCTCGCCGAGCTGCGGCTGAACACCCTCGACCGGCGCGCCCAGGCGCTGCTCGCCCTCGGCGGGCACCTCGACCTCGCGCCGGAGCTGGCCGTGCTGGCCGGCGAGCACCCGCTGCGGGAGTCGCTGCGCGAGTCGCTCATGCTCGCCCTCTACCGCAGCGGCCGGCACGCCGACGCCCTCGACGTCTTCCGCGACGCCCGCGCCACCCTCGTCGCCGAGCTCGGCGTCGAGCCCGGCCCCGCACTGCAACGCCTCCACCAGCAGATCCTCGCCCAGGACCCGGGCCTCGACGCGCCCGTCGCACCGGTCGAGACCACCGGGCACCGGCTCTTCGGCCGGGAAGCCGAGACCACCCGGCTCGCCGAGCTCGTCGCCGACGTCCGGGCCGGGCGCGGCCGGGCCGTGTGGATCGAGGGCGAAGCCGGCATCGGCAAGTCCGAGCTGCTCACCAGCACCCTGCCGGACGGCCCGGGCTTCCAGCGGCTCTGGGCCGCCGCCGACGAGCTGAGCACCCGCTTCCCGCTGCAGGTGATGCTCGAGTGCCTGGCGATCGACGCGCATTCGGCCGACCCGCGGCGCGCGAAGGTCGCCAACGAGCTCGCCGGTGAAGGCCCGGTGCGCCGCGGCCTCGGGCCCGCCGACCCGGTGCTGGGCGCGGTCGACCGGCTCCTGGCCCTGGTCGACGAGCTGTGCGCGCGCTCGCCGCAGGTGCTGGTGGTCGACGACCTGCAGTGGGCGGACGAGGCGTCCGTGCTGGTCTGGCACCGCCTCTGCGCGGCGACCCGGCAGCTGCCGCTGCTGCTGGTGGCCGCGACCCGGCCCGCGCCGGACCGCACCGAGCTCGCCCAGCTGCGCCGCGGCGTGCAGGCGCGCGACGGCGTGGTGCTCGACCTCGCGCCGTTGACCGGCGAGGACGTCGGACGGCTGATCGAGGACCAGATCGGCGCCGCCCCCGGCCCCGGGCTGCGCGAGCTGGCCGCCCGTGGTGCCGGGAACCCGTTGTACGTCAAGGAAATGGTCGACGTCCTGCTGCGGGCCGGTGCGGTCGAGGTGAGCGGCGGACTGGCCGACGTCGACGACCCGGCGGAGTTCGAAGCGCCGCGTTCGCTGGTCGCCGCGGTCGACCGGCGGCTCGACTTCCTCCCCGCCCGGACGCAGGAGGTGCTGCGCTGGGGTGCGCTGCTGGGCATGGAGTTCGCCGTCGGGGACATCGCCGCGGTGCTCGGCACGCGGCCGTCGGACCTGCTGGAACCGCTGGAAGAAGCCGTCGCCGCGAACGTCCTGATCGACACCGGGACGCAGCTCGCGTTCCGGCATCCCCTGCTGCGCCAGGCGCTTTACGACCGGCTGCTCGCGGGGACGCGGGCGGCGCTGCACCGGCAGGCCGCGGAAGCGCTTGCCGGGATCGGCGCCCCCGTCAAGCGCGTCGCCGAACAGCTGGTGGCCGCACCGGCCACTGTGGACGAATGGGTGCTGGACTGGCTCGCCGCGCACCACGCGGCCGTGTCCAACCGGGCGCCGCTGATCGCCGTGGAACTGCTGGAACGCGCGCTCGCCGCCGGTGCCGGGCCGCGTCGCGAAGTGCTGCTCGTGGCCCTGGTCAAGGTGCTGTTCCGGCTGGAGCGAAACCCGGAATCCCTGGCGCAGCAAGCCTTCGACGTCGCCAGCGACCCGGACGCCGCCGAGGAGATGCGGCACGTCCTCGCGGCGCTGAAGCACCGCCGGGGCGACACCGAAGGCGCGGTCGCGATCCTCGCCACGTCGGCCGACGACCCGGCCGTGCCGGAGCTCTGGCGGGTCAAGCACCGGCAGCTGCTGGCGAACTTCCGCCGCGGCGATCTGTCCGATTTGGACGCCGCGGAGAAGGCCGCCTACGAGACCAAGGCGTTCGCCGGCGGCGACCGGTACCTGACGGCGCACGCGCTGCAGTCGTTGTGGCTGGTGGATTCCGTCCGCCGCGAGCACGACTCCGCGCTCACGCACATCGACGCGGCGATCGAGGCCGTCGGCGACGAGCACGAGCTGGCCGACCTGCACCTCGACCTGCTCGACAACCGCGTGTTCACGCTCCAGAACCTCGACCGGCTCGCCGAGGCGAACGCGGCGTTGCGCGCGGCAGGCGACGTCGCGGCCCGGCACTCGATGCCGGTGGGGCTGCAGGTGTCCGTCGCGGTGCACCGGTACTGGGAAGGCCGCTGGGACGAGGCGCTGGTCGAGCTGGACACGGTCACCGAAGACGGCCCGGCGATCACGTTCTACGGCCTGCGCGAACCCGGCCCTGCGGCCCTGCTGCTGCACGGCGTCGCGGCGCTGATCGCCGGCCGCCGCGACGACCGCGCGCAGGCGGCGGCCCACCTCGACGCGGCGGAGGAGTACGCCCCGGCGACCGGCGCCGAACGCGAGAGCTTCGACTTCCTGCTGGTCGCGGACGCCCTCGCGGCCGAGCAGCGCGGCGACCGGGCTCGCGCGATGGCTGTCCTCGAGCCGATCCTGAACCCGACGTACGCGCAGATGATGCTGCGCCACCAGTGGCTCCCGACGTTCGTGCGGCTGGCGATGGAGCAGGACGACGTCGTCCGCGCCCGCCGGGCCCTGGAGGTCTGCGAGGAGGAGGCGGCGAAGGAACGACGGCCGGCGCGGGCGCACGCGGCGGTGTCGTGGTGCCGGGGCCTGATCGAGGGCGACCCGGCGGCGGTGCTCGCGACGGCGGAGCACTTCCGCGCGGTCGGCCGCCGTCCGGAGCTGGCGTCCGTGCTCGAAGACGCGGCGGAGCTGCTGGCCCGCGCGGGCCGCCTCGACGCGGCGCACGCGGCGTTCGAGGAGGCGGCCGAGATCTACACGGCGCTGGGGGCGCGCTGGGACCTGCGCCGGGCGGAGACGCGGCTGCGGCGGCTGGGCGTCCGGCGCGGGGCGTTGTTCTCCGCGGTCCGGCCGGGCCACGGCTGGGAGTCGCTGACGCCGATCGAGGTCCGGATCGCGAGCCTGGTCGCGGACGGCCGGTCGAACCCGGACATCGCGGCGGAGCTGTCGCTGCCGCGGCGGACCGTGCAAGCCCACGTCACGAGGTTGCTGGGCAAGCTGGAGACGCCGTCACGCTCGGGCGTCGCCGACGCCTTCCGGCAGCGGCCCTGACGCGTTGGCCTTCGCGACCCGGCCGAGGAACCGGCCCGAGTCCTTGACCGTCCGCACCTGCGTGTCGAAGTCGACGTGGACCAGGCCGAAGCGTTGCGAATACCCCATCGCCCACTCGAAGTTGTCCAGCAGCGACCACGCGATGTACCCGCGCACGTCGGCACCCAGCCGGATCGCGTCGTGCACCGCGCGGACGTGCTCCATGAAGTAGTTCACCCGGGCCGCGTCGTGCACCCGGCCGGACGTCACCTTGTCCACGAAGGACGCGCCGTTCTCCGCCACCACCATGGGCAACCCGCCCGACCGCTCGGAAAGCCAGCCGAGCAGCGAAGTGAGCACGGAAGGCGCCTGCTCCCAGCCGAACGCCGTCAGCGGCGGCGGAGCCGGCAGCACGTCCAGCCCCCGCAACCCCGGCAGCGGGCAGTTGCCGTGCACCAGCGGATCCGCCGAAGGCGTCACCCGCGCGGGCGCGTAGTAGTTCACGCCCAGCCAGTCGATCGCCGCCGCGATGGTGTCCGTGTCGCCGTCGCGAATCGACGCCGCGAACCGGCCGCCGTGATGAGCCACGTCGGACAGCACGTCCGCCGGGTATCCCTTGCCCAGCACCGGGTCGAGGAAGAACCGGTTGTGGATCCCGTCGAACTTCCGCGCCGCCTCGAGGTGTTCCGGCGTCGAACCGTCCGGGATGGCGGGCGCGAAGTTCAACGCCAGTGAGAACTCGTGCCCCGGCCGCGCCTGCTCGGTCAGCGCCCGCGTCGCCAGCCCGTGTCCCAGCAGCAGGTGGTGCGCCGCGACCAGCGCCGTGTCGTAGTCCTGGACGCCCGGCGCGTGCACCCCGCTGCCGTACCCCAAGAACGCCGCGCAGAACGGCTCGTTGACCGTCGTCCACTGGTTGACACGATCGCCCAACGCGTCGTGGACCACCGCGGCGTACTCGGCGAACCGGTAGGCCGTGTCGCGCGACGGCCAGCCACCCGCGTCCTCCAGGGCCTGCGGCAGGTCCCAGTGGTAGAGCGTCACCACCGGCACGACGTCGCGGCGCAGCAGCTCGTCCACCAGCCGGTCGTAGAAAGCCAGGCCCGGAGCCGACGGCGTCCGCCCGTCCGGCATGACCCGCGGCCACGCCACCGAGAACCGGTAGGCACCGAGGCCCAGATCCGCCAGCAGCCCGATGTCCTCGGCGAACCGGTGGTAGTGGTCGCACGCGACCTCGCCGGACGCGCCGCCGAGGACGGCACCCGGGCGGGCCGCGAACGTGTCCCAGATGGACGGTCCGCGGCCGCCCTCGGAAACCCCGCCTTCGACCTGGTAGGACGCGGTGGCCGCGCCCCACAGGAACCCCGGTGGGAAGGAAAGACCGGTCATACTGGCGCCCCTTTCAGGATCCCCCGGACGATGTGGCGGCCCAGCAGCAGGAACAGCGCGATCACGGGCAGGACGCCCACGGTCGCGCCGGTGAGCATGAGCGCGTAGTCGGTGTAGTAGCCGCTGGCCAGCTGCGACAGGGCGACCTGCACGGTCGGCGTTTCGTTCGGGTCGAGTACCACCAGCGGCCAGAAGTAGTCGTTCCACGCGGCCATGAACGTCAGCATCGCCAGCACCGCGGCCGCCGGGCGCAGCGCGGGCACCGCCACGTGCCAGTAGGTGCGCAGGATCGAACAGCCGTCGACGGTCGCCGCGTCGACGAGTTCGGCGCTGATCGCGTTCTCGCACGCCTGGCGCATCCAGAACACGCTGAACGCGCTGAGCAGCCCCGGCACGATCACCGCCTCGAGCCGCCCGTACCAGCCGAGTTCGCCGACCACCAGGTAAAGCGGGATTACACCGAGCTGCGCCGGCACCATCGCCGAGCCGACGACCAGCAGGAACAGCGTGTTGCGGCCGCGGAACCGCAGCCGGGCGAAGGCGAACCCGGCCAGGCTCGCCAGCACGACGTTGGACACCATGACGGTGCTCGCGACGATCAGCGAGTTGCCCAGCGCCAGCCAGAAGTCGACGGTGTCGAAGACGCGCCGGACGTTCTCGACGAGGTGCCCGCCCGGCAGCAGCAGCGGAGACGTCTCCCCGATCGCCGAGTTGTCGCGAGTGGACACGACGAACGACCAGTACAGCGGGAAGATCGACGCGCCGAGCACGCCGGTCAGCACCGCGTAGACCCAGCCGGCGGGGCGTCTCACGCCGACCTCACGAACCGGCGCACGAGCCGGTAGTTGACCAGCGCGAACACCGCGCAGACCACGAACATCACCCAGGTCAGCGCGGCCGCGTAACCGGCGTCGAAGTGCGTGAACCCCTTCTCGTACAGGTACATCACGAGCGTCTGGAACTGGCGGTCGTTGCCCCCGGTCCCGCCCGACCCGCCGGCGTCGAACAGCTGCGGTTCGGCGAACAGCTGCAGGCCGTTGACCGTGCCGGCGATGGCGGTGAAGGCCAGCGCGGGCCGGATGCCCGGCACGGTGATCGACCAGAACGTCCGCCAGCGCGAGGCGCCGTCGATCGCGGCGGCTTCGTAGAGGTCGCCGGGGACGGCCTGCATCGCGGCCAGGTAGATGAGCGCGTTGTAGCCGGTCCACCGCCAGAGCACCATCGACGCCACCGCGAAGTGCGACGTCCAGCTCGACGCCTGCCAGTTCACCGGCGCGACGCCGAACCAGCCGAGGACCTCGTTGACCACGCCGTAGTCCCGGCTGAACAGCTGCCCGAACACGAGCCCGATCGCGACGACGGACACGACGTTCGGCAGCAGGATCCCGGTGCGCCACCAGGTCGCGCCGCGCAGCGGGCGGTCGAGCAGCGCCGCGATGCCCAGCGCCAGCAGGAACTCCGGGACCGCGGCGAGCACGAAGATGCCGACGGTGTTGGCCAGCGCGTTGTAGAAGTTCGGGTCCGCGAGCAGCTCGCCGTAGTTCGCCAGGCCGAGGTAGCCCCGGTCGCCTTCCAGCAGGTTCCAGTCGTGCAGCGACACCCACGCCGTGTAGAGCAGCGGGAAGGCGCCGAAGACGACGAACAGGCCGAAGAAGGGCGCGACGAACAGCAGCGGCGTGGCCTTGCGGTCGAAACGGGCGAGCCGGTGGTGCACGCGCGCTACTTCAGGGCGGCTTGCGCCTGCTGGACGGCTTCCGCCCAGGCCTGGTCGACGCCGTCGGTCTTGTCCTCGATCCGGCCGAGCGCGCGGCCGAACTCGGGCCGGACGTCGGCGTCGTGCAGGCCGCGGTAGTTGGGCCGCAGCTGGTCGGCGGACGCGGCGAAGATCCGCCCGATCGGCGCGTCCCCGAAGTACGGGTCGGTGTGGGCGACGACCTGCGGGTCCGCGTAGACCGACGGCTCGCTGGGCAGGATGCCGTCGGAGAGGAAGAGCTTCTTCTGCTGCTCCGGCGCGGTCAGCCACTTGGCGAGCTCGTACGCCTCCTTCGGGTGCTCGCTCTGCTTCGGCACGGTCAGGAACGAACCGCCCTGGTTGCCGCTCTTGCCGGGCACGGTCGTGACGTCCCACTTGCCCTTGCCCGCGTCGCCGCCGGCTTCCTTGATCTGGCTGAGCATCCACGCCGGGCAGGCGACGGTCGCGAAGGAACCCTGCTTGATCGCCACGTTCCAGGCCTGCGTGAACGTCGTCGCGGCCGCTGTCTCCCCCTTCGCCGCGATGCCGCCGGCGAGGGTGAAGGCGTTGTGGACGCTGGGGTTGCGGTCGCCGATGAAGGAGTCGTCCTTGGCCGAGAAGTAGTTCTCGGGCGACTGGTTGAGCATCGCCGTGTAGACGGTCCCGGCCGAGTCCGCGAACTTCACGTTCGGCGTCTTCTCGGTGAACCGCTCGGCGGCCGCGGCGTAGGCGTCCCAGTCGGGCATCAGCTTCGCGACCTCGTCACGGTCGGTCGGCAGGCCCGCGGCCTGGAACAGGTCGCGGCGGTAGCAGAGGGCGAGGCTGCCCATGTCGGTACCGAGGCCGAGGACGAACGCGCCGTCGGTGCCCTGCGCCCACTTCCAGGGCGCCCACTGCTTTTCGAGCTCTCCCGCGCCGTAGGAGGCGAGGTCGACGAACTTGTCCTTCGCCTTCCGGTACTGCGGGATGTACTGCTCTTCGATCGCGACGACGTCGGCGGCACCGTGGCCGGTGGCGAGCTGCGTCGCGAGGCCCTTGTGGTGGGTGTCGAAGTCGGTGACGCGGTTCTGCACCGTGATGTCCGGGTGCAGCTTCTGGTACTCGGCGATCAGCGGCGCGTAGCCGAATTCGCCGAAGGTGGCGATGGTGAGCTTCGTCGGGCCACCGGAGTCAGCGGGACTGCAGGCGGCGAGCGGGATCAACGCGGCGACCGCGACGGCGGTCCGGCGGACGATCGTGCGCAACGGGCTTCCTCAGATCACACCGGCCCGCACGGCGTAGGCGACCGCGTGCGGCCGGTTGCGCAGGTTGAGCCGGTTGGTCATGGCGTAGATGACGTTCTTCACGGTCCGCTCCGAGTAGCAGAGCTTGCCCGCGATCTCCGCAGTGTCCCAGCCTTCGGCCATCAGGCGAAGCACATCCACCTCGCGCGGCGTCAGTGCCGCCGGCGAACCCTCGTGGGCCAGGGCCTCGACCTGGTCGCGCAGCGACGTCGTGCGCCCCCGTGCGGCGGCCAGCACGCTGTCGGTGAGCCGGTCGAGCGCGGTCCGCGGCAGGACGACGGAGACGTGGCAGTCCGCGAGCAGGCTCAGGTGCCCGGGGTCGACGTGCCCGGCGACCAGCACGATCGCGGCGGGCGACTCGGCGGAGGCGGCCCGCAGCGCGGCGATCACCTCGCGGTCGACCTGCCCGACGGCGAACACGAGCACCGCCGCCTCGCCCCGCCGGGCGCGCGGCACGACCAGCAGCTCCGGCCGGGACTTGAGGTGGTTGATCAAGCCCGTGAGCGCAATCGGGTCCGACGCCCACGCCGCCACTCGCACCTGGTCCATCGAGGCCCCTCCCCACTGTCCGTGTTCTGGTGGTGCCAGTCTGCTGAGGTCGCCTTCACGAATTCTCTAACCGAGGTGCAGCCCTTCTTCACATCGTGAAGCGGGCCGTCGACTACCGTCGTGGGGCACACCGACGAGTGAAGGGACCGATGAACCACCGACGTCCGGCCGCCTTGGGGGTGGCGCTCTGCATCGCTGTCGTGAGTTCCCTGGTCACGGGCTGTCAATCGGACACCGTGTCCGGGCTGGCGATCCCGCGGTCGCCGGTTCCTCCACCCTCTTCTTCACGGACGGCCGCGCCGACCTCTCCGGCCTCTCCGCCTCCGACGTCGAGCTTGACGCGGCCCGGTGACTGCGCGTCGCTGGTCAACGGCCTGGACGTCCGCGGCCAGGTCGCGCAGCTGGTCGTCGTGGGGGTGTCCGGCGACAACCCGGGCGCCACGGTGTCCATGGTGCGTGACAACCAGGTCGGCGGGATCTTCATCGGCGGTAACGCAACAGCGTTGTTGAAAGATCGTTCCCTGGACGCCGTCCAGGCCGCGGCCAAGCTGCCGGTGGCCGTGTCGGTCGACGAAGAGGGCGGTCGCGTCCAGCGCATCGACGATCTCGACGGCGAAATCCCGTCGGCCCGCGTGATGGCCGCGACGAAGTCGCCGGCCCAGGTCCGGACGCTGGCCGCCGACCGCGGCCGCCAGCTGCGTGCCCGCGGCGTGACGGTCGACTTCGCGCCGGACATCGACGTCACCGACGCCCCGGACGACGACGTCATCGGCGACCGCTCCTTCAGCCCCGACCCGAACCGCGTGAAGACCTACGCCGCGGCGTTCGCGGCGGGCCTGCGCGACGGCGGTGTCCAGCCGGTGCTGAAGCACTTCCCCGGCCACGGCCACGGCTCGGGCGATTCGCACAAGGGCACGGTCGTGACGCCGCCGCTCGCGCAGCTGCGAGCGGTGGACCTGGTGCCGTACCGGAACCTCGCGGACTACGGCCCGGTTTCGGTGATGGTCGGCCACCTCGACGTGCCCGACCTGACCGGCGGCGTCCCGGCGTCGATCTCGCCGGCCGCGTACAAGCTGCTGCGCACCGAATTCGGGTTCACCGGGCCGGTCCTCACCGACGACCTCGGCGCGATGAAGGCGATCACCGCGCAGTACTCGCTGCCGGACGCCGTGCTGAAGGCGTTGCAGGCCGGCGCGGACGAGGCGTTGTGGTCGTCCGGCGGGCGCGTCGACGAGGTGCTGAACCGGCTGGTGCAGGCCGTCCAGTCCGGCGAACTGCCGAAGACGCGGGTGCAGGAGTCGGTGACGCGGGTGCTGCGCGGCAAGGGCGCGTGCGGCTGATCCTCCCTAGACTCCTCGGCGGAACGCCACCTAACTGAGGAGCGGAATGGCAAACCTGGGCGGCACTTTCAGCCTCGGCGGGGAAGTCCCCGTGACCCGGATGGGGTACGGGGCCATGCAGCTGGCCGGCCCCGGTGTCTGGGGACCGCCGCGTGACCACGACACCGCGGTCGCCGTGCTGCGCGAAGCCGTCGAAAGCGGCGTCACCCACATCGACACCAGCGACTACTACGGGCCGCACACCGTGAACGCGGTGATCAAGGAGGCCCTCCACCCGTACCCGGAGTCGCTGACGATCGTGACGAAGGTCGGCGCGCGCCGGACGCCCGACAAGGCGTGGCCGCCCGCGTTGTCCGCCGGCGAGCTGACCGAGGCCGTGCACGACAACCTCCGGAACCTCGGCGTCGACGCCATCGACGTGGTGAACTTGCGCCTGGGCAACGCCGCCGGCGACTACCCGGTGCGGATGTCGCTCGCCGAGCCGTTCGGCGTGCTCGCCGAGCTGCGGCAGCAGGGCCTGATCAAGCACCTCGGCGTCAGCCACGTCACCGCGGAGCAGCTCGACGAGGCCAAGGCGATCGCGCCCGTCGTCTGCGTGCAGAACCAGTACAACCTGGCACACCGCGAAAACGACGACCTCGTCGACAAGTGCGCCGCCGACGGCATCGCCTTCGTGCCGTACTTCCCGCTCGGCGGCTTCAGCCCGCTGCAATCGGGCATCCTCGACGACTGCGCCGCCCGCGTCGGCGCGACGCCGCTGCAGGTCGCGCTGGCCTGGCTGCTGCACCGGTCGCCGTCGATGCTGCTCATCCCCGGGACGTCGTCGCTCGAGCACCTGCGCGAGAACCTCGCCGCGGCTTCGCTCGAACTACCGGCCGATGTCCTGGCCGACCTCGACCGGATCGGGGCCGCCTGATGGCCGAGTGGGGCGATCTGGTCGCTTACATCAGGCAGGAATACCGGGTGGTGCGTGACGACCCCGACGAGATCCGCATCCGGCTGATCTTCGGCGACGAGCCCGACACCGAGCAGCGGGCCCAGATCATGGTGATCGCGCGCGAGGTCCTCGACCAGCGTGAGGACTGGGTCCAGATCGCGACGCCGTTCGCCCGCCACGACGAGGTCGACCTCCTCGAGGTGCTGACCGAGGTCGGCAACTCGACCGTCGTGGGCGGGCTCGCGGTGATGGGCGACCACCTCGTGCTGCGCCACTCGCTGCCGCTGATCAACCTGGACATCAACGAGTTCATCGACCCCCTCGAGCTGGTGGCGGGTGCGGCCGAGCTGCTGGAGCAGCAGTTCACCGGCCGCGACGACTACTGAGTGGGATGACAGCGACGGCGGCGGCCACGGTCAGCCCGGCGGCGACGCCGAGCGCCGTGGTCGCCGTCCCGGTGCTCAAGTAGAGCCCACCGAGGAGGGCGACACCGAGGGTGCCGCCGAGCTGCTGAACCGCGTTGAGCAGCCCGGCGGCCGAGCCCGTCTCGTGCGGCCGGACCTGGTGCAGGGCGGCGGTGAAGAACGGGACCGTGAACGTTCCCATCCCGAGTCCGCACACCGCGAGCGCCGGCGTCACCCCGGCGGCCACGCCGAGGATCCCGGCCAGCAGCAAGCCCAGTCCGGCGAACATCACGCGCGCGCCGAACTTCGGCACCAGCCAGGCCCCGGCGAACCACGACGACACCGCGAGCCCCGCCGAGAGCGGCAGCAGCGTCAGGCTCGCGGTGCGGACATCGACGCCCTCGCCGAGCTGCAGCCGCATCGGGACGAGCAGCATCAGCCCGGTCATCACCGCGAAGTACAGCAGCGAACCGGCGAGCGCGGCCGGGAACCCGCGGTGGGCGAACAGGCTCGGCTCGACCAGCGGCGCGGCCGTGCGGCGCTGCTGGAACCCGAACGCGACGAGCAATGCGGCACCGGCCGCGAGCAGCGGCCACGACGTCCCGCCCGGGCTGATCAGCGGGTAGACGAGCAGGCCGGCCCCGGCGACGGCGAGCACGGTGCCCACGAGGTCGAGCTTCGGGCGCGTGGCTGCTTTGTCCTCGCGCGGGAACCGCGCGGCGAGCAGGACCGCCAGGCCGAGCGGGACGTTCACCAGGAACACCGCCCGCCACGACAGCGCCTGCGTCAGCAGGCCGCCGAGCAGCGGCCCGGTGACCGCGGACAGGCCCATCACCGGGCCGATGCTGCCGAGTGCCTTCGCGAGTTCGCCGCCGTCGAAGAGCGCGCGGATGAGGCCGATCGTCTGCGGGATGATCAGCGCCGCCGCCGCGCCCTGCACCGCGCGGGCGCCGATCAGCAGGCCCGCGTCCGGCGCGGCCGCGCAGGCCAGCGATGCGAGCACGAAGGCCGTGACGCCGATCTTGAACGCCCTTGCCCGGCCGAAGATGTCGCCGAGCCGGCCACCCGTGATCAGGAAGGCCGCGAACGGCAGCGTGTAGGCCGCGCTGAACCACGGGATGTCGGCGGCCGGTCCGGGCAGGCCGTCGTGGATGACCGGGCCGGCGACCTGGACGATCGTGGCGTCGAGCAGGTTCATCGCTTCGGCGATGAGCAGCACGGCCAGTGCGGCCCAGCGGTGCCGGTGGCGGGTCGTGGTCGGCAAGAGGTGCCCCCTTTCGTTCGGCACCGACCTTGGCCCGAGTGCGGCAGCGGCTTCCACTTCTCGCGGTCGTCTTGCTGATTTCTTCCACGCCGTGCGCTTTGATGAGGGATATGACCATCCTGGACGACGTCGACCGCGCGCTGATCCACGCGCTGCATCTCGACGGCCGGGCGCCGTTCACGAAGATCGGGGAGGTCCTCGGCGTCTCGACGCAGACCGTGGCGCGGCGCTACCGCCGGCTACGCGCCGAAGCGTCGCTTCGCGTCGTCGGCTTGCCGGACCCGCAACGCACCGGGCAGGCGGAGTGGATGGTCCGGCTGACGGCGACCCCGAACACCGCGCGCGACGTCGCGCTCGCCCTCGCGCGGCGCGCCGACACCGCGTGGGTCAAGCTCGTGTCGGGCGGCACCGAGATCTGCGTGAACGTGTCGACGCCGGCCGCGAGCGACCATTCGCTGCTGCTGCGGGACATCCCGCGCTCGGCGAGCATCACGGCGGTGTCCGCGCACCAGCTGCTGCACCGCTACTTCGGCGGCCCGACGGCGTGGCTCGGCCGGGCCCAGGCTCTCGACGCGGCGCAGGTCGCGGCGCTGACGCCGGTGTTCTCCGGCGAAGGCAAGCCGCTGACCGGCGACGACGCCGCGCTGATGGCCGCATTGCAGCGCGACGGCCGGGCGAGCCTGGCCGAGCTGGCGACGGCCACCGGCTGGTCCGCGGCGACCGTCGCGCGCCGGCTGGCCGACCTCCAGGCCGGCGGCACGGTGTTCTTCGACCTGGAGGTCGACCCGGCCCCGCTCGGCGCGACGACGCACGCGCTGCTCTGGATGTCGGTCGCCCCCGCGCACCTCGACGAGGTCGCCCACGAGCTGGCCACCCACCCGGAGTTGGCGCTGGTGGCGGCGACGACCGGGCCGGCCAACCTGGTCGCGCACGCGCTCTGCCCGGACGCGGCGGCACTCCACCACTACCTGACTCGACGACTCGGAGCGCTCGAGGCCGTCTACACGCTTGAGACGGCACCGGTCCTCCGGACGATCAAAGCGGCCGCGTCCCGCTGAAGCGCCGTTTCCCGGGAAAGCACGGTCCGCGCTTTCCCGGGAAAGTGATCACCGCGCCTGCGGGATCCGCACCTTCGCGAGCGGGGACAGCTGCACGATCCGTTGCAGCCGCGCCCGGCTCAGCCGGTGGAGCATCTCCCCGAGCTCCTCCACCGCGATGCTGCTTTCGAGGTCGAGCCGCGTCACCTTGACGACGCGGTCGATCTCCGCGGCGGGGAGCCGCCCCACGAACTCCCCCGCCAGCCACACACCGACTTCTTCGACGACGTGGTCCGCCCGGTGGCTTCGTACGGTCATCGCTCTCTCGCTCTCCTCGTTCCGGATCGCCTTCGCCCTGGTCGAGGCCGGAAAATTCCAGTCCGACGCAGGTCCGACGAGCCCGCCCGCGACCCATGACGCCGAATCGCCGAAATTCGGGGCAGAAAAGCTTTCCGTGTCCGGACCGGTGAGTACCGTGACGATCCCGGTTCACTCACATGGGCTGTTCGCCGCCTCAAGTTGTCGGCCGATCGGGTGGAAAACCGGAGAACAGTGCCGGGAGCGCGTGTGTGTCAGGACTCTGGAGACGTCCGGTAGTGCGGGCGTTCCCGTGCGGGACGCGGAAACGGAGACGCGATCCATGGCCCGGTACGACCGGACCGACCTCGGGGCGTACAGCCTGGGGTTGCTCGACCCCGCCGACTCGGCCCGGGTGGAGCGGCACCTTTCGGCGTGCCCGGACTGCCGCCAGGAGGTCCGGGAGTTCGAGGCCGTCCGCTCGATGCTGGACCACCTCGGCCGCCTTGAGTCCACATAGGACTGATCACGGAAACTGTCGGTGCCCGCCGGTAGCCTCCGCGCCGTGACCGACTTCCTGACCACGACCCGCCACTCCTACTCGATCGTCGCCGAGACCTACGCCCGGCGCTCGGCCCCCATCGCCGAGGACGTCCAGGACCGCGCGCTGCTCACGGCGTTCGCCGACCTCGTCCGCGCGGACGGCGGCGGCCCGGTCGCCGACCTCGGCTGCGGAACGGGCCGGGTGACGGCGTACCTGGCCTCGGCGGGGCTCGACGTCACGGGCATCGACCTGACGCCGGAAATGCTCGCCGTCGCCCGCCGCGACCACCCGGAGCTGCGGTTTTCCGAGGGGTCGCTGCTCGGGCTGGACCTGCCGGACAGTGGTCTCGCGGGCGCGGTGGCGTGGTACTCGATCATCCACACGCCGCCGGCCCGGCTGCCGGAGGTGTGCGCGGAGCTGTTCCGGGTGCTGCGCCCGGGAGGCCACCTGCAGCTGGCGTTCCAGGTCGGCGACGAGCGGCAGCACCTGACCGAATGGCATGGCCACGACGGGCTTTCGCTGGACGCCTACCGGCAGCCGGTGGAGCGGGTGTGCGAGCTGGTGGTGGGCGCGGGGTTCGAAGTTTTGACGCAGGTGCTGCGAGACCCGGCGGCGCGAGTGCCACAGGGGCGGGTACTGGCGCGGAAGCCCGCCGAAGAGTCCGTGGCCGGCTGAGCCCGGCGCCGGACGATCAAGCGAGATCAACGCCCGAACCCGGCTTTCGGCGGCCGTTCCGCCGGACGCCGGGCCGGAGTCGCGCAGAACCGTTGCCCGAGGCGGGCAAGCTCGCCCCAGCGCGAGCCCCGCCGCCGGCCGGTTCAACTCGGGAGTCGTTCGCGCAGACCCTGTGCCCGGAACACCGGGATCCTTGACTGGACTAGACCAATCTGCTCTAGTGACCGGTGTCACCCTCGTTCCGGCCGGTCGAGCACACCCCCTCCGACACCGGGCGCCCCCGCGTCCGGACTCCGTCGTGGCCGAAGGAGTGAGCAAGTCTTGAGAAGACGTCTTGTCGCGGTCCTGTCAGCATTCGCCGCCGCCGCCGCACTCGTGCTCGGCGTGCCCGCCGCCACCGGTCAGGCCCCGCAGGCCGCGGCTGCCGCCTGCAGCGGGCCGAACTGGGTCGCCGGTCAGTGGTACGACGTGGGCGCGGTCGTCAAGTACACCAACGGCAGCTATTACCGCGCCAAGAACGCCAACCCGGGCTACGACCCCATCATCAGCACCTGGTACTGGGAGCCCTACAGCTGCGACGGCGGAGGCGGCGGCACCACCTGCAACGCGCCCAACTGGGTCGCGGGCCAGTGGTACGACGTCGGCGCCATCGTCAAGTACACCAACGGCGGCTACTACCGCGCCAAGAACGCGAATCCGGGCTACGACCCCATCATCAGCACCTGGTACTGGGAGCCCTACGACTGCGGCGGCGGCACGAACCCCGGCAACCCGGGCGCGTTCGTCGTCAGCGAAGCCCAGTTCAACCAGATCTTCCCCGGCCGCAACAGCTTCTACAGCTACAGCGGCCTGACCGCGGCCCTGTCGGCCTACCCCGGCTTCGCGAACACCGGCAGTGACACGGTGAAGAAGCAGGAAGCGGCCGCGTTCCTCGCGAACGTCAACCACGAAACCGGCGGCCTCGTCTACATCGTCGAGCAGAACACGGCCAACTACCCGCACTACTGCGACTGGAGCCAGTCCTACGGCTGCCCGGCAGGCCAGGCGGCGTACTACGGCCGCGGCCCGATCCAGCTCAGCTGGAACTTCAACTACAAGGCCGCGGGTGACGCCCTCGGCATCGACCTGCTCGGCAACCCGTGGCAGGTCGAGCAGAACTCGGCCGTCGCCTGGAAGACCGGCCTCTGGTACTGGAACACCCAGAGCGGCCCCGGCACGATGACCCCGCACAACGCGATGGTCAACAGCCGCGGCTTCGGCGAGACCATCCGCAGCATCAACGGCTCGATCGAGTGCAACGGCGGCAACCCGGCCCAGGTCCAGAGCCGCGTCGACAAGTACCGCCAGATCACGTCCATCCTCGGCGTCGACCCCGGCGCCAACCTCTACTGCTGATCTGACGCGAGCGGCTCACCCGTCCACTGGGTGAGCCGCTCGCCGATCAGCCCGCCCACCTCCTCGAGGTTGTCGTTCAGGTAGAAGTGACCGCCCGGGAACGCCTTCAGCTCGAAGGGCCCGGACGTGTGCTCCGCCCACCGCCGCGCCTCGGCCTCGGTGACCCTCGGGTCGCTGTCGCCGAACAGCGCGAAGACCGGGCAGCCGACGTCGGGCCCCGGCCGGTAGTGGTAGGTCTCCGCGGCCTTGAAGTCGTTGCGCAGCACCGGCAGCACCAGGCGCAGGAGCTCGGGATGTGCCAGCACCCGGGGGTCGGTACCGCCGATCCGCCGGACGTCGGCGAGCAGTTCGTCATCACTCCGCTCGGGGACCGGCCCACCGGCGAACGACGCCGGTGCCCGGCGCCCCGACGCGAACAAGCCGATCGGCCCGGCCCCGAGCCGCCGCGCGACCTCGAAGGCCAGGCTCGCGCCCATGCTGTGCCCGAAGAACGCCGTCGGCCCGGTGACTTCGGCGGCGACCACCTCCGCCAGCCGGTCGGCGAGCAGGAACAGGTCGTCCACCAGCGGTTCGGCGTGCCGGTCCTGCCGGCCCGGGTACTGCACGGCCAGCACGTCGACCGCGGGGGCCAGTGCGGCCGAGAGCGAGTGGAAGTAGCTCGCCGTCCCCCCGGCGTGCGGGAAGCACAAGAGCCGCGGCGCGCCGGGTGCGGCCGGGTGGAAACGCCGGAACCACGCTTTCGAATCCGTCATACCGGCGAATGTCCCAGGCCGGCCCGGGCCGGGTCGACGCCGATCGTGCGGAAGTCGGCCCGCCTCAGGACGTCACTCCGCCCGCCACAGCGCGGGGACGGCCGGCGGTTCCCAGCCCGGCTGGGCGGTGTGGCCCTGCAGGCACACGTAGCCCCGGCCGCCGTAGGTGACCCGGGCACCCGCCGCGTAGGCGGTGCCCGCCGCCCAGGTGGCGCCCCCGGGCGGGGTGGAGGTGGGCGGCGATGTCGGCGTCGTGGACGTCGGGGTCTGCGGGACGTTCAGCACGAAGTCGAACGCGGCTTCCTTCGCGGTGCCGTTGTCCCGCACGGTCATCAGGAGCCGCGCGTCGAAGATCGTGTCGGTGTTGTTCCGCGGCTCGTTCGGGAAGTAGAGCTGGGTGGTGAGGATCGGCCGGCCGGGCGCCTGGACCTTCACGTGGATGTGCCGGGTGCGGCCGGGGTAGAGGCCGGGCACGATCGTCGAGAGCCGGAACGCGCCCTGCGCGTCGGTGTACTGGTGGCCGCGGAAGGTGTAGCCGGTGTTGTCGTAGGCGCCGTTGACGTCCGCCTGCCAGAAGTCCAGCAGCGCGCGGTTCACCGGCAGGCAGGCGCGCCCGAAGACGTAGCCGGACACCGTCAGGCGCGTGCCCTGGGTGCCGGGCGTGACCAGGTCGGTCCGCTCCGGTGAGTTCGGCTTGAAGTAGGGACCTTCGGTCTGCTCGATCGTCGGCTCGTCGCCGTCGTGGCACGCGGGCGTCAGTTCCGGGGCCTGGCCGCCGGCGACGGTCGTGCGGGCGAGCGCCGGCCCGCCGATCAGGGCGACCGGCGCGGCGACGCCCGCGGCCAGCGCGGCCCGCAGCACCGTCTTGCGGCTGAGCTTGGTGTCCTCGTCCATGCCTGCTCCTCGTGGGGGCGTCGGGAATCCCCTCGAACGTAGGCAGCGCACCGGGTCCGCGACGATGGACTGGCTCGGTCAGTCGTGGTGATTCTCCCCGCCGCGGCGGAAGTCGCCGGGGCTCAGCCCGGTTTCGCGGCGGAAGAACCGGCAGAAGTAGGCCGGGTCGGCGAACCCGACGCGGGTCGCGACTTGGCGCACGGTGAGGTCCGTCCGCAGCAGGAACCGCTGGGCCTCCCGGGTGCGCGCCTCGCGCAGCAGCTGCGCGGCGGTGCGGCCGGTCGCGGCCTTCACGGCCTCGGTGAGGTGCCCCGGCGTGACGCCGATGCGCCGGGCGTGCGCGGACACCGACCACAGCCCGAGGTCCGGGCGGCCGGCGAGCCGGGCGAACTCCGCCGCCACCGCTCCGGCGGGCGCGGGCGGCGGCGTCCCCAGCAGCCGCCCGGCGCGCGCGACCAGGACGTGCACCAGGGCCCGCAGCACGGACTCTTCGCCGTGGCGGTGTTCCTCTTCGAGGTCGGCGATCACCCGCGTGACGGCCGCGTCGGCGCGCGCGTCCAGCCGGAGCCACGGCTGTTCGCTCAGCCGCCGCAGCAGCTCGCGGTCGGCCGGGTGGTCGAGGAGGAAGTCGTCGGTGAACAGGACGACGTGGCCGGTCAGGCCGCGCACGCCGGCCCACTGGTGCACCTGCCCCGGCGCGATGACGGCGAGCTGCGGCGGCCGCAGCGGCCGGCGCGTCAGGTCGAGGACGTGCGCACCTGTGCCGCCGGTGACGTGGACGAGCTCGTGGAAGGTGTGCCGGTGCGGGAACTCCGCGCGCGAGAGCGGCCCGATCTCGTCGAACGTGCCGACCGCGAACGGCGGCGCGTGCGGGGCCGGCACCTCCAGCCGGTGCATCGGCAGCTCCCCCGCCCGCGGCCGTTCGCAGGGCGTCCCGGGCGGAACGGTCGTACCGCGCATGGTCTCGTCCCTTCGCCGTCCGGGCGAAAAGTCTAGACCAATGCACGTGCGGTTCGCCGGGTTTGCCCCGATGGTCGCAATCCGATGGTCGGATGCGAAACGGGGCCGGTCCATAGTGGACCGACCCCGTTCACGGGTACTGACTAGTGCTTACGCGCGGCTGCGACGCCGGTTCACCAGCAGCATCAGCGCGCCGCCGCCGAGCAGCAGGCCGCCGACGGTGAACGGGACCGCGGCGTCGACACCGGTGTTGGCCAGGTCGCCGCCCCCGCCGTTCGAGCCGGCCGGGGTGCTCGGCGCGGTGGTCGGGGCACCGGCCTCGGTCCAGCTGGCGGCCGCGTTCGCGGTCACCTCGGTCTTCTCCGAGTCGGCGACGATCAGCGACTGCGCCGGCTTCTTCGCGTAGTTGTCGGCGACGAACAGGCGGCCGGTGTCCAGCTCGCCGGTGGCCTTGAGGGTGAAGGCGCCCTTGCCCGGCGTGGTGCCCGCCGGGACGTCGACGAACAGCTTGCTGCCGTCCTTGACGTCCGAGCCCTTCAGCTCCTTGCCGTCGGCGTCGGTGATCTTGACGCCCGCGGGCAGCTGGCTGGTCAGCGAGGTGACATCCCCGCTGGTGGCGACGCTGTACGGGCCGATCTTGCCACCGGCCGCGCCCTCGGTCTTGTCCGCGGCGATGTTCAGCGTCGGCTTCGGCTGCTCGCCGATGCCCTTGTTCTGGTCACCGGTGAAGTAGGCGTAGAGCGCGGCGACGTCGGCGTTGGCGTCGGCCGAGTTCTCCTCGGCCAGCGGCTTGGTGGCGTCCAGGTTCACACCGTCGCTGAAGTGCCACACGGCGGCCTGCGTCGCGGCGATGGCCTCGCGCTCGGAGACGCCGTCGTGGACCTCGACGCCGGCCTTCTTCAGCGCCTTGCCCAGCGCGTCGAGGCCGGTGCCCGGGTAGCCGTTGTGCAGCACCCAGTTGATCTTCGCGCTGTTCGACTTGAACGGGCCTTCGGCGGGGTACTTGTTCCACGGCCGCTCGACCATGTCGACATCGGTGCGCAGGCCGACGGTGATCTGCACGCAGTACAGCTTCAGCGTGCTGCCGTTGGAGAGCTTCATCTCGAAGAGCTCGGCGATGTAGTCGCCGCCCTGGCCGAGGTTGAGCCGGTAGCCGACCGTGCCGGCGTGCTCGTCGACGCGGCCGCGAGCGGCACCGTCGTCGGCAAGAGCGGCCGGCGAGCTGATCATCACGGCGGCGGCCGCGGCGAGAGCCGCGATCCCGCCACGCACGAGAGTGGACCTGACCTGCATAAATCTCCTATCCGAGCCCGAACCACGACAGGGCGGCCACACACCCCCGCAGGCGGCCACCGATTCGGGTGAGCGATCACCCGGTCAAGCGAGACCGGAGCTTACACGGACCCAACAAGCGCTACGCGCGGTGTCCCCATTAACTCGAATGGGCTGCGGAACCGCATAAAACGGTCGGAAAGAAAGGTGCAAGTTGCGATTTATCCGGTGCGCTCGGCACCCACTTGGCCTACTGCCGGGCGCAACCCCGACGCCATCTTCCCGATGACGGCGGCGTACTCCGCCTTGAGCCGGGGCTTGTCCACATCGGACGCCTCGGCCAGCGCCATCCCGGCCGTGCCGAGCATGCCGAACACCAGGCGCGTCGTGGTTTCCAGCGGCTGGTCGTCGATGTCGCCGCCCTCGATCAGGGCCTTGATCAGCTGCTCGACGAGCCCGTAGGCGTACTGCTCCTCGGCGGCCTGCCAGCGCAGCCAGCCGAGGGCCAGCGGCGCCTCCTGCCAGACGAGCTTGCCGTACACCGGGTCGCAGCAGCGCTCGAGGAACACGTCGAGAGCCGCGAAAGCCGCCGACCAGGGGTCCGCCGCCCGCGCCGCCGCGGTCGCCGACAGTTCCATCGCCTCGGTCTCGAGCTGCGCGAAAACCGCCTCGAACAATGCCGTCTTGTTCGCGAAGTGGTGGTAGATCGCGCCGCGCGTGGCCTGGATGTCGCCGGCGATGTCCTCCAGCGCCGCGCCGGTGAACCCGTGGTCGGCGAACCGGCGGGTGGCCGCCGCCAGCAGGGCGGCCCGGGTGGCCTCGGAGTACTGCTCCCGCCGGCTCTTGGTCGACATGCGCAAAGCATAGGACATACACTGTGCATGTCACCGACACAGTGCATGTGGGGGTTGCCATGACCGACGTCAACGAGCTTCTGTTCAACCCGTTCGCGCCCGGCTTCTTCGAGAACCCGTACGAGCAGTACAAGATGCTGCGTGACGAGGACCCGGTGCAGGAGCACCCGCTGGGGTTCTGGTTCGTCTCGCGCTACGAAGACGTCTCGACGCTGCTGAAGGCCGGGCTCTCGGTGGAAGTCGGGAACCTGGCGCCCGGGCCGCTGCTCGACCAGGCCGCCGCGCTCACCCCGGACGGCGATCCGGGCGCGCTGAACCTCTCGATGCTCGACCGCGACCCGCCCGACCACACGCGGCTGCGTTCGCTGGTCACGAAGGTCTTCACCCGCCGCGCGGTCGCGGCGCTGGAGCCGAAGATCGTGGGCCTCGTGGACGCCGCGCTGGACCGCATGGCCGAGAAAGGCGAAGCGGACCTGGTCGAGGAGCTGGCGTTCCCGCTCCCGTTCGCGGTGATTTCCGAGATGCTGGGCATGCCGCCGACCGACCACTCGCGGATCCGCGAGCTGAGCGGAACCCTGGTGCGCTCGCTGGAGGTCGTCGCCGACGAGGAGACGGCCCGCGCGATCATGGCGGCCGACGCCGAGCTGAGCGCGATCACCCGCGAGGTGATCGCGTGGAAGCGCGACCACCCGGCGGACGACCTGCTCACGGCCCTGATCCAGGCCGAGCACGACGGCCAGGTCCTCGACGGCGACGAGCTGGTCGCCCAGGTGGTCCTGCTGTACGTGGCCGGCCACGAGACGACGGTCAACCTGATCGCGAACGGCGTCAACGCGCTGCTGCGCACCCCCTCACAACTGGCTTTGCTGCGAGACCAGCCGGATCTCGCGGCGAACGCGGTGGAGGAGTTCCTGCGCTACGACTCCCCGGTCCAGCAGACCCGTCGCGTCACGACGTCCCCGTACGCGGTGGCGGGCAAGGAGATCCCGGCGGGCACGTTCGTGCTGGCGTGCTTGGGATCGGCGAACCGCGACGAGCGCTTCTTCGGCCCGGACGCTTCCGAGCTGCGCCTGGACCGGCCGAACGCTCGCCACCAGGTGTCGTTCGGCGCGGGCCCGCACCACTGCCTCGGGGCGGCGCTGGCCCGCCTCGAGGGCCAGGTCGCCGTCAGCCGGCTGGTGCAGCGGTTCCCCGAGCTGGGCTTCGCGGGCGAACTGGAGTGGAACGGCCGGATCAACCTGCGCGGACCGGCGAAGTTCCCGGTCACCGTGCACGCGTGACGCCCGCGGCGGCCGGGCCCTCGGGCTCGGCCGCCGCTTCCGCGTCAACCCCGGTCGAGCAGCGCGGCGACGTTCTTCCGGTCCGCGCCGAGGCGGACGTAGAGGTCGACCCACTGCCGGTCGACGTCGGTGAGGTCGTCGCCGGCGCAGTACTTCTTGCCGCCGTTCGCCGTGTAGTAGCGGAGCAGCGCGAGGGTTTCGTCGGTGCGCCGCAAGGCGGCGTCGGTGTAGCGGGGTCCGGGCGCCTGCGGCTGGTGCTTCATGCAGCTCAGCTCCTGGACGACGCCGCCGGTGGTTTCGTCGTCGAAGCGGGGGCCCTGGTCGGGCGCCGTCGCGGTGCACGCGGTGGCGATAGCGGCGAAGACCAGGACGGCGCCCGCTCTTCCGGTCAGGCCGGCGCGGCTCATCGGGCACCTCCCAGGTTCGCCAGGGCGGACCGCGCGGCCGGCGCGCCGACGACGGAGAAGTGCGGGTTGATCCGCAAGGCCTCGGTGAGCGCCGTGACGGCTTCGGCGTTCCGGCCGAGCCCGGCGAGGATCATGCCGCGGTGGTACGCGGCCGCGGCGCTGCGCCAGCCCGTGCTCGCGGCGTGTTCGGCGTAGGGCAGCGCGGCGGCGTCCCGGCCGTTCAGGTGCAGTGCCCAGGCCACCGCGTCCGCGACGAACACGGGCTGCCGGCGCGCCCACTCCGCCTGAGCCAGCTCGAGTGCCTGCCGGACGTTCCCACGGTCGACGGCGACCAGAGACGCTTCCAGGTCGATGTTCGCTCCCGAGGCCGCGTCGATGTGTTGCTGTTCCTCGATGACCGCGTACTGGCGGGCCGCGGGTTCCGGCATGCCCGCCGCCGTCAGCAGCAGCGCGTACTCCTGCAGGCTGTCCAGGGTCGGCTGCCGGGAGACGACGTCCTGCAGGCCGGCCAGCGCCGCGTCGGTCTGCCCGCGGGCCGCCGCGACCGTCGCCCTCCCCTGCAGCAGCGGGCCCGCGTCCGGGACCGCGAGCAGGCCCGCGTCGAAGTGGCGCTGCGCGGTGTCGAGGTCCCCGTTGTCGAAGGCGAGCTTTCCCAGGAGGTGGCGGCAGAACACGACGTCGCCGGGGTCGACGGCGTCCGCGAGCGCCCGGTCGAGCGCGTGCCGGGCGTCGTCGACGCGGCCGTGCAGCTCGAACTCGTAGGCGGCGCGGGTGAACGCGGAGACACCCGGCTTGAGGTCCAGCATGCGCTGCAACGCGGCGGTGGCCGCCGTGGTGTCGCCGAGCTGGGTGTAAGCGTCGGTGAGCACGCCGTACACCGCCGCGTTGTCCGGGAGCACCGCCTTGGCCCGCTCGCCCCAGTCGCGGGCGGCGGCGAAGTCGTGCCGCGCGTTGGCGAGGGCCCCCAGGCCGGCCAGCGCGGTCCCGTTGCCGTCGGGCTGCTGCGCCATCGACTTGCGCAACGCGTCCTCGGCCTTCGGGTAGTAGGTGGGATCGGCCTTGGCCCGCGCCGCTTCGACGTAGGCGGCGCCGAGCTCGGCCCAGGTCCGCGGGTCGTGCTCCCGTTTCGCCAGCTTGTCCTGCGCCGTGGCGATCGCGCGGTCGAGTGCGCTCGAAGCCCCGGCCGATCCGCCCGCGACGGTGGCCGGGCCCCGGGCGAGGGGCGGGACGAGCACGGCGAGGCCGGCCGTGATCAGGGCGACGCCGAGGACGAGCAGGACGGCGCCGAGACGCGGTCGCCGGGAACCGGTGGGCAGGGCTGGCATCGGACATCCCTTCCAGGAGTGGGAGTGGGTGGCCGCCGGCGGACACCGGCGGCCACCCGGGCGAGACAGGCTCAGCGGGACGAGTTGACCGCCTTGGTGTTCGGCAGCGCGACGTACGGGAACGTCGCCCCGAACGGCACGTTGTTCGCGTCGACGCGGTCACCCGCGGCGAGCGGCTGGACGATGCCGCTGACCGCGGCGCCCTCCAGCACCTGCAGGCTGATGTCGAGCGCGTCGTCGGCCAGCCGGCGGCCGTTCGGGAACCCCTGGCGGTCGCCGCCGAGCAGCCCGAGCCGGTTGGGCTGCGCGGCCGGCGGGATCGACGTGTTCAGCCGCAGCTGCTCCGACGGCGCGAACTTCGCCGGGTCGACGTCGGCGTTGTTCAGCTGCGAGTTGAGATCCAGGTTGCCGAGCTGGTTCCCGAACTTCGTGGTGATCCCGTACAGGAAGATCTCCACCAGGTCGTTGCGTGGCGTGGCGGGCGCGGGGATGCCGTAGATCCGCTGGACGAGCGCGGGCACCTCCGGGACGTTCACCCGGTTCACGAGCGCGGGGACGGTCCGGTCCTGCTCCGGCAGGAGCGAGTTGAACTTGTCCTTCAGCCCGGCGGGCACCACCACCTCGTTCACCAGCGGGTTGCCCAGGCGCGAAACCTGGACCTCGGAGCCGCTCGACTGCTGTGTACCGGGGGAACGCAGCGTGATCGAATAGCGCTCGGTGTCGCTCCAGACCCCGATGTTCGGGTTCCGGGACGGGTTGCCCCCGAGCGTCAGCGCGCTCTTGGGCACCTGCAACGCGAGGGTGTTCACGTTGTAGCCGGCGACCGTGTCCTGCCCGACCTCGGACAGGTTGCCGCCGTAGAGCAGGTCGAAGACCCGCAGGTCCAGGAAGAACGGGTCGTCGGCCTGCCCGGCGAAGCTCCGCCCGCCGCCCGGGATGGCGATGTTGGCCTGGTCGCGCAGAACCTGGTAGTTCGGCATCGAGGCCGGCCCGACGTTCGACGGCGCGACCTTGCCGGAGCTGGTGAGGGTGGTGACCTTCCCGTTCGGCCGGTCGATCAGCGTGAGCGTGTAGGACTGGCGAAACAACAGATCCGGGTCGTCGAGCGAGGTGACCGGGTCGTCGTTGTAGAGGAAGGTGTCGGTCCCCCGCCGGTCGTCGGTGCGGAAGTCCCACCGGTAGGTGAGATCCGCCTTCGCGTCGCCGTCGTTGTCGATGTTGAGGTCGTAGTGGGCATCGGTGGCCCACGGGTAGAAGGTCGGCCCGCCGTTGGGTTCCTCGAACGGGAACCAGTTCGCGACGAGCGTGACGGTATCCGGCTTGTCGGGGCTGACGAAAGCGTAGACATCGGTGTTGTCGACGGGCGGATCGCTGGAGATGAGCGGAGCTTCCCGATGACTCGAGGCAAGCGAGGGCCCGGCGGGCAACCCGACGAGCACAGCGCTCCCGACCGCGAGCAAGACGGCCGCTCTACGCCGCGTGACGGCGCCACGGCGAGCGGAATGGCGTGGTGACATTTCCTCCCCTTCCCAGGAAGAGCCGCCCGCAGGAGGCGGGCGGCGTCCGGGACGCGTGGGAGTGCCTTACCCGCCCCGAGGCGGAGGCCGGGTAACCGCCCTCCGCCGTACGCGGATGGTGGGCGGCGAGGTCTGTGGCGAAGTTGTGGAAATGTTGTGGCCGGGAGCGTTGATCCACTGTGGACTGTCAGTCACCGCGGAACGCCGCCAGCAGCGTGGCGGCCACCAGCAGGTATCCCACCGACGTCACGGCCGCCACGGGGGCCGGGCCGAGGGCTGCGCTCAGCGTGCCCGCCGCCGCGCTGCCCGCCGGGAACCCGAAGGCGGAGATCGCCGTCCGGGCGCCCATGACGCTGCCGCGGACCGCGTCCGGGGTCAGGCGCTGCACCAGGGTGCGCTCGACCGCGAAGTACGGTCCCCAGCACGCGCCCGCCACCGCGACCAGCGCGACCGCGGGGACCAGCGCACCGGTGATCGTCAGCACCGCGAACGGCACCGCGCCGGCCAAGACCACGGCCGGAACGCGCCAGTTCGGCCGCAGCCGGGTCACCAGCGGCGTGCCGACGACAACGCCGGCCAGGCCACCGGCGCCCGCCGCGCCCACCAGCAGCCCATAGCCGGCCGGGCCGGTGTGCAGGACCTCCTTGCTCAGCACCGGGTAGAGGACCTCGGTCATCCCGCCGAGGAAGAGGAACCCGCACGTCGCCACCGACGTCCACAGCACGGCCGGCAGCCGCAGCAGGGCACCGAACCCGGGCCTCGTGCGGCCGGCCGGCACCGGTTCGATCCGAGGCAGGGTGAAACACAGCGCGCTCATGACGAAGAAGCTCGCCGCATCGACGACCAGGGCGACCGGTGCCGTCGTCACCGCGACGAGCGCCCCGGCCAGTGGCGGGCCGAGTACCGCGGCCGCTTCCCAGTTCGTGGCGAGTGCCGTGTTGGCGGCAGCCAGTTCGGGCTCGGGAACCAGCCGGGGAACGACGGCGCTCTCCGCGACCTCCGTCAAGGCCGACACCGAGGCGGCACCCGCCGAAAGGACGCAAAGGACGGCGACGCCGAGCCAGCCGAGCAGCCACAGCACCGGAACCAGTCCGATGAGGACACCACGGACCGCGTTGTCCCACCCGAGCAGCAGCCGCGGCTGCACCCGGTCCAGCAGGCGCCCGGCGACCGGCCCCGCGACGACACGCGGAAGCCCCTGGCACAGCACGACCAGGCCCAGCGCCGCCGAACCCGCCAGAGTCAGCACCAGCCACGAAATCGCCACCACCGTCACGACGTCGCCCGTGCGCGAGATCAGCATGCCGAGCCAGAATCGCCGGAACGACGGGTTCCCCTTCACCACAGCGAAAGCGCGCATGGGCAAAGCCCCCCGAGTGATTGCCCGATGACCCCTGTGAGGAACCATAGCAATCCGAACCCGGTTGATTAAAGCGCCGATTTCGAGAATAGTCCGATCGATTTAAATTGACCGCGACAGCCTCCCGGGAACCAGCCCGCCGCCGTCATTTCGCGGCGGCGACATAGGCCAGGAATCCCAGCCGCCCTTGACCGGTCACGGTGAACCCGGCACCGACGGCCAGCCCGGCGAGCCGCGCGTGCGGGTCGTCGAGCATCCGCGGTCCGCTCACCGTCCCGACGAGGTGCCGCATGACGCGAGACTCCGGCGGCCGGAAGTCCGCGAGCAGCAGCCGGCCGGCGGGCCGGAGCACCCGGTGCATCTCGGTCAGCGCGGCGGGCTGATCGGCGTCCGGCAGGTGGTGCAGCACCAGGCTGGTCAGGACGACGTCGAACTCGCCGTCGTCGGCCGGAAGGGCCTGCGCGGTGCCGACCTCGAACCGGCACGTCGCGGAACCCCGTGTCCGGCCGGCGAATTCGATCATCGGTTCCGAGGCGTCCACGCCGAGCACGGAACCGCCCGCCTCCGCCGCCAGCGCGGCGAGGTAGCCGCTCCCGCAACCGACGTCCAGCACTCGTTCCCCCGGCCGCACGCCGGCCAGCCGGACGAGTTCGCGATACCGCCGCTCCCGCCCGGCGAGCGCGACCCGGCTCGCCAGCTCGTACAACCGCGGACGGGTGATCAACGCTCCGTCCGCCCGTTCACCGCCGTGCATCAACATCCGTCCCAGGCTCATCGCACCCTCCACTACTTAGTGACGACTAAGTTATGACGCCAACTTAGCCGCGACTAAGCAAGCCTGGCAAGAGGCACTACGATGAGCGGGTGACCGGCCGCACCCGCCTGACCGCCGAACAACGCCGTGAAACGATCTTGACGGCAGCCACGGCGGTATTCGCCGAATGCGGCTACCAGCGCGCGAAGGCGTCCGAGATCGCCGCGCGAGTGGGTGTCAGCGAGCCGGTCGTCTTCCAGAACTTCGGCTCGAAGGCGGGCCTGTTCGCCGCGGTGATCGAGCGCGCGTCCGACACCGCCGAGAACCTCTTGGCCTCGTTCGCCGGCCGGCCGGTCGCGGAAGTCTTGCGCGCACTGCTGTCACCGGAGCACCTTGACGCGCTTCACGCCCCCGGATCGCTGGGCGTGCTCTTTTCAGAGGGCACGGCATCCGACGCGGACCCCCGCGTCCACCAAGCCGCCACGGCGGCCGTCCGGCGCCTCGCCCGGAGCTTCACGGCCATGCTGCAACGCGGCAAGGATGCCGGCGAGCTGGATGCGGATCTCGACGTGGAAGCGTTCGCGTGGTCGTTGATGTCCTTCGTGGCCGCCAGGGGGTTCCGCCGCGGGGTCGTCGATGATCCAGCCCTCGAGAAACGCCTGATCGAACAGCTCCTGCACACGCTCGGGTAACCCGAAAGGTGCGCGAGCGCCAACGGTGCCCCCGACGGGGTTCGAACCCGCACTTTGTCGATTTTAAGTCGACTGCCTCTGCCAGTTGGGCTACGGGGGCACCGCACACTCTAGGCGATCGGCACCCACCGAAACCCGGCAGACCGGCGCACGACAGCTCGCGCCACCCCTGACAGGCCCCTGACAGGCGCGAGGCCGGGCCGCAAGAGAGCGGCCCGGCCTTGTGTCTACTGTGGACTCAGTGCAGCGTCCACGTCTGGTTCGCCGCTCCCGTGCACGTCCAGATCTGCAAAGGCGTCCCGTCCGCCGAACTCGGGCCCGTCGCGTCCAGGCACTTGCCCGAGGCCGGGTTCACCAGCTGACTACCGGACGCCGTCCACTGCTGGGCGCCCGTTCCGTTGCAGTCGTACAACTGCACCTTTGACCCGTTCGCCGTTCCCGCCGCGTTGACGTCCAGGCACTTGCCGAGTGCTCGCAAAGTTCCCGAAGTAGCAGTCCACTGCTGGGCGTTCGTCCCGTTGCACGTGTACAGGTCCACCGTTGTGCCGTTGGCGGTCGCCGCACCCGCCACGTCCACGCACTTGCCTCCGTACCCCGTGATCGTGCCCCCCGAAGAAGGCGGCGGGGTTGTCGTGCCGCCCGTGATCGCGTTGAAGATCCGCGAGTACGCGTAACCCGTCGCGCGGTCGTAGTCCTGGAGCTCCCAGAACGACAGCTCCGCGACGCCGTTCTGGGCCGCGAACGTCTCCAGTTGCTGGGCGTCCGACTGGCTGAACTGCGCGCCGTCGTCGTTGCGGCCCGCGATCGGCGTCAGGCCCATCATCGCGTACGCCGCCGACGTCGAGATCCCGTACAGGCTCGCCAGCTGGGACGCCGATGCCCGGGCCGCCGAGAGGGCGTCGCCCAGGACCGGCTGGCCGTCGTAGAAGTCCATCACCATCAGGTTGACCACGCTGACCTTGACGCCCTTGCTCTTCGCGTCGCGCAGGAGGTCGAGCTCGTTGCCCGGGATGCCCGTCGGGTCGACCGCCAGCGTGTAGTCGACCTGGACGGCGGAGTTCTGCTGCTGCAGCGCCGCCAGCGCCGAGTTGCGGCGCTGGTTCGACGCCGTGTCGTTCAGGACGCCGCCCTCGATGTCGAAGTCCAGGCGCGGCGTGCCGTACGTGTTCACGACGTTCGCGTACGCCGACGTCAGGCTCGCGGTGTTCGTGCAGGTCTGGGCCAGCTCACCGCCTTCCGCGCCGCCGAACGACGGGATCACGTTGCCGCCCGCCGCCTGCAGGGCGGTGATCTGCGACTTGAACGAGCCGACGCCGGTGCCGTTCGCCTCCCACACCGGCGTGCAGCCCGACTGCGGGGTCAGGAACGCCAGCGTGAAGAACTTCGTGCCGGTGGCGTTCATGTCGGCGGCCATCTGACCGGCGTCGCCGTCACTGATCTGCAGGTATGGCGCCGCGTAGTGGGCGGGGAAGGCCGGGCCCGCCGCCTCGGCGGTGGACGGTGTCAGAGCGAGAGCGGCGACGACGGGCAACGCCGCCACGAGTGCCGCTCTGGTACGGGAAAAGGACATGAAGAGCTCCAAGGGGGACCGTGGGGAGAGGAGCCGGAGCGGACTTATTCCGCGTTGTGAAGAAAGGGTTTACCCGCTCAGCAGCCCAGTTGTCCAGACCATGTCACTCACCGGCACACAGCCGGATTTTTCCCCGCAATAGCCCCAAAAAGCCCTTATCCGCCGCTTTTGCCGGACGTCTCGTCGGCGCGGCGGTACGCCAGCCAGCGCTGCCCGACCAGATCCCAGACGCGCTGGTAGTCGTCGAACTTCGCGCGGATCACCTCGACGTCGAGCTCGTCCGCCGGCGTCGACGCGATGTAGAACCCCAGGTCGTCGCGCAGCCGGTAGAACCGCGACTGCACCTCCTCCATCAGCACCCACAGCGACCGCCAGGCGAAGAACGGCTCCAGCGCGCTCACCACGGTTACGACCGCGACGAGCGCGAACGCCGTGCCGGTCCAGCCGTCGAGGTTCTGCAGCCCGAGGATGATCGTCGACGTCGCCGAAAGCGCCAGCGCCACCAGCCGGATCGACACCGCCCGCCGCCGGAAGCGGAACTTCCGGTTGCGCGCGTACTCGTTGGCCTTCTCGATCCGGGCCAGCACGTCCTGGGCGAGCTCGAGCGGCGACAGTCCCGGCGTCGGCGGGTCGGACTGGATCGGCGGTTTCACCCGCCGAGAATACCGGCCGGGCACGCGAAAGAGCCCCGGTCACCAGGACCGGGGCTCTCCGCGAAAGAACGTCAGGACTTCGAAACCCGCGCGAACTCGTCCTTCGGGTTGTTGATCTGCCCGAGCGAGATCACCTCACGCCGGAACAGCCCGCCGAGGATCCAGTCGAACAGGATGCGGATCTTGCGGTTCCACGTCGGCATCGCCTTGAGGTGGTAGGCGCGGTGGAACAGCCACGCCGGGAAGCCCTTGATCTTCAGGTTCAGCGCGTCGGCCACGCCCTTGTGCAGGCCGAGGCTCGCCACCGCGCCGAGGTTCTTGTGGAAGTAGTCCTTCGGCTTGCCGCCGCGGATCACCTTGATGATGTTCTTCGCCAGCAGCGTCGCCTGGCGGACCGCGTGCTGCGCGTTCGGCGGGCACGTCGCCGTCGGGTCCTCTTCCGTGCGCGAGAGGTCCGGGATCGCCGCGTTGTCGCCCGCGGTCCACACGTCCGGGTGGCCGACGACCTGCATGGCGGCCGTCGCCTCGAGGCGGCCGCGCTTGTCGAGCGGCAGGTCCGAGTTCGCCAGCACCGGGTTGGCCTTCACGCCGGCCGTCCAGATGAGCGTGTCGGTGTCGAACTCCGTGCCGTCCGAGAGCACGACGTGGCCGTTCTCGAACGACTTCGCCGCCGTCGAGAGGTACACCTCGATGCCGCGCTTCTCCAGCTGCTCGACCGTGTACACACCCAGGGTCTCGCGGACCTCGGGCAGGATCCGCCCGGCGGCCTCGACGAGCACCCAGCGGACGTCGGCCGGCTGGATGTTCGGGTAGTAGTTCTCGACCGCGAACCGGGTCATGTCCTCGAGCTCGGCCAGCGCCTCGATGCCGGCGAACCCGCCACCGACGACGGTGAACGTCAGCAGGCGCTTGCGCAGCTCGGGGTCCAGCGTGCTGGCGGCCTCGTCGAGCTTGGTCATGATGTGGTTGCGGAGGTAGATCGCCTCGCCGATGGTCTTGAAGGCGATGCCCTGCTCGACCAGGCCCGGGATCGGCAGGATCCGGGCGACGGCGCCGAGCGCGACGACCAGGATGTCGTAGCCGAGCTGCTCGATGTGGCCGTCGGCCGCCTCGACCGTGACCGACTTCTTCTCGTTCTCGATCTTGGTGACGCGCGCGGTCAGCACGTGGCAGCGCTTGAGCACGCGGCGCAGCGGCACGACCACGTGCCGGGGCTCGATCGCGCCGGCCGCGGCCTCCGGGAGGAACGGCGCGTAGGTCATGTGGGGCTGCGGGTCAACGACGGTCACGGAGGCCTCGTTGGCCCGGAGCATCTTCTGGAGGCCGTACGCCGTGTAGAGCCCGACGTACCCACCACCGAGGACGAGGATCCGAGTCGGTTCCGACTTCGACTTCGCAGCAGCCATGTCCTCATGGTGACACCTTCCCGGGCGCCTCGCTCGGGGACCCCATCTCGCTGTGACCAGCGTCGCTGCGGTTTCCGTAACGATTCAGTTCGGCCCCGTCACCGAGGCCGCGGCCCGGAAGACATCAGCCACCATGGCGTGGGTCACGAGCCGGGTCTGGACATTCCGCGGCGACACGTGATAACAGCCGAAAAGGCGCAGGTCGTCCAGCTCGACGACCGATCCGTGCGCGAAGGCCGGACGCGGCCGCGGCACCGGCCAGCCGGCGTCGGCGAGCACGGGCAGTAACGCCTGCCAGCCGAACGCGCCGAGCACGACGATCGCGCGCAGTGTCGGACGTAACAGCGCCAGTTCCTCCGCGAGCCACGGACGGCACGTGTCGCGCTCGGCCGGCGTCGGCTTGTTGTCCGGCGGGGCACAGCGCACCGGCGAGACCAGCCGCGTCCGGTACAGCTCCAGGCCGTCGCCCAGCCGCTCGGACGTCGGCTGCGACGCGAGCCCCACTTCGTGCAGCACCCGGAAGAGGAAATCACCCGAAGGGTCACCGGTGAACATCCGGCCGGTGCGGTTCGCGCCGTGCGCCGAGGGCGCGAGCCCCACCACGGCGATCGACGCGTCCGGCGGCCCGAAGCCCGGCACGGGCCGCGCCCAGTACTCCTCGCCGCGGAATGCCGCCTTCGTGCCCGCGACGCCTTCTCGCCAGGTCACCAGCCTCGGACAGGCGCGGCACCCGGCCACGGCGGCGTCCAGCTCGGCCAGTGACCTCATCCCAGCGCCACCCGGGACAGCCGGTCGGCCCGCCGCGTCGTCTCGGGCAGCCGGTAGCGCGGGCTCAGCGCCAGGGTCAGCCGGCAGGCGTGGGCCAGGTCGATCCGGTGCCCGGCCGAGACGTACACCGGCTTGACGCCGTCCTGGGTCCGCAGCACCGCGCCGACCTCCTCCCCGGCGTCGACCAGCGGCTCCGACGAGCCCCGCGACGGCCCCGGCTCGGCGTGCGAGCCGACGAACCGCGTCTTGCCGACGCCGAAGGCGGGCAGCCCGGTCAGCACGCCGAGGTGGCACGCGAGGCCGAAGCGCCGCGGGTGGGCGAGGCCGTGGCCATCGCAGACCAGGACGTCCGGCTCGTGGTCGAGGCGCTCGAGCGCGGCCAGCAGCGGCGGCAACTCGCGGAAGGCGAACAGGCCCGGTTCGTACGGGAAGACGGCCCGCGCGCGGTGCGTCCGCTCTTCCACGACGGTCAGCCCGGCCGTCTCCAGCGTGACGACGGCCGCGGCGATCGCGCCGGCGTCGTCGTAGGCGACGTCGAGACCGGTCACCGTGGGCGGCAGCTCCGCGAGGTCGTCGGTGCGGTCGACCCGGCCGCGCAGCCGTTCCTGCACGGCGAGCGCGTCCTCGACCGTCGTCGGCCAGTCCCCGGTGTGCACCAAGTCACCCTGCCACAACTAGGTTGGGTCCATGGCGGACACGACCCCCGAAGAGGCCCCCGAGAAGAAGGCTCCGGAAGCGACGGAGATCCCGGCGGAGCCGACCGACGACATCGTCACGACCCAGCACACGATCACCGTGAAGCGGAAGAAGCTTTCGTACACGGCGAAGGCAGGCCGGATCGTGCTCCGCAAGGAGATCGTCAAGGACGGCAAATCGGAGGGCCACAAGGCGAAGGCGGAGGTGTTCATCACCTCCTACACCCTCGACGACGCCGATCCGGGCACGCGGCCGGTGACGTTCGCCTTCAACGGCGGCCCCGGCTCGTCGAGCATCTGGCTGCACATGGGCCTGCTGGGCCCGCGCCGGGTGCTCTCGGGCGACGTCGACGACCTCGTGCCGCCGCCGTACGGGCTGGCCGACAACCCCGAGACGCTGCTGGCGCAGAGCGACCTCGTGTTCATCGACCCGGTGTCGACCGGCTACTCGCGCGCGTCCGAGGGCGGCGAGACCAAGGACTTCCACGGCTTCAAGGGCGACATCGAGTCGGTCGGCGAGATCATCCGGCTGTGGGTGTCGCGCCACCAGCGCTGGCTGTCGCCGAAGTTCCTGGCCGGCGAGTCGTACGGCACGCTGCGCGCCGCCGGGCTGGCCGCGCACCTGCAGGAGCGGCACGGGCTCTACCTCAACGGCCTGCTGCTGATCTCGTCGGTGCTCGACCTCGGCACGCTGCGGTTCACCGAGGGCAATGACCTGCCGTACTCGCTGTACGTGCCGACGTACGCGGCGATCGCGCACTACCACGGCCTGCACGGCGACCGGCCGCTCGACGACGTCCTGGCCGACGCCGAGGACTTCGCGGCGAAGGACCTGCCGTACGTGCTTTCGCGCGGCGCGCGGCTGTCCACGCAGGACCGCGCGGAGGCGGTCGCCACGCTGGCGTCGCTGACCGGGCTCACCGAGTCCTATGTGGACCGGGTGAACCTGCGGATCGAGCACGTCCGGTTCTTCACCGAGCTGCTGCGCGACCGCGGCCTGACGGTCGGCCGGATGGACGGCCGCTTCACGACGTGGGAGCCCGACGGCGGCCGCGAGCACATGAGCGACGACCCGTCGATCTCCCGCGTGATCGGCGCGTACGCGGCGGCGTTCAACCACTACGTGCGGGCCGACCTCGGGTACGAGAACGACCTGCCGTACGAGCTCATCCACGAGGACACGTTCAAGGCGTGGTCGTACGCGGACTTCGAGGGCCGCTCGGTGTCGGTGGCCGACTCGGTGAGCGCGGCGATGCGCGCGAACCCGCACCTGCAGGTCCACGTGGCGTTCGGGCACTACGACGGCGCGACGGCCTACTTCGCGGCCGAGCACGTGCTGGCCCACCTGCAGATCCCGGAGGAGCTGCGCGACAACATCGACACGGCGTACTACCCGGCCGGGCACATGATGTACGTCCACGAGCCGACGCGGGTGCAGCAGGCGAAGGACCTCGCCAAGTTCGTCAAGAAGGCCTCGAACCGCTGAGCTTCACCGGTCCCTGGAGAGGTCTTGCTCCAGGGACCGGCGGAGCTCGTCAGCGGGCTTCCGGGGGCGACCAGTCGACTTCGGTCCGCGCCGGCAGCGAGTCGCCGTAGTGGCCCGGCGGCAGCGGACGGCGGCCCCGGACGTAGGCGGTCAGCTCGGCGGCCGCGACGAGCCCGGCGTACGCGAACAGCAGCGGCGCGTACCCGGGCGGCAGCCGGTGGCCGGTGACGGTGTCCAGGATCGGCGGAACCGCCGCCAGGGCGGGCGACGCCGCGTGGAGGTTCTCCGCCAGCAGCTGCCGGTACACCGCGAACGAAGCCTCGTCCTCGGCGAGTACCGGGCTTCGCAGGAAGCTGGTCAGGATCACGGCCGAGCAGAGCGCGCTGACGCCGAGCAGGGTCAGCCAGCCGGCGGCGTAGGCCGGTGCCGCCGAGAGCATCGAGAGCGCGAGTGCCACGCCGCCGCCGTAGGCCAGCGCGCCGGCCGCGACGAACCAGCCGCCGGGCCGCCCGCCCTTCGCGCCGGGCCACGGGCGGGTCCGCGTCGCCAGTTGACGCTGCCGAGACCGGATAGTCCGCCACGAAGTCAGCTGGACGACGAAGCAGACGAAGTACGCGGGCGTGCTCATGGCCTCACCGAAGAGCAGCAGGTGGCCGAGCGCGCCGGCGAACGCGAGCACGGCGAACAGCAGGAGCCAGGGCAGGCTGCGGGCGATGGCGGCGTTGCGCGTGGCCAGCAGTTCGTCGATGTACGGCGTGGGTGTCAACACCGGCCGGCCGCGGCTCGCCAGCCAGCGCAGACCCGACTCGTGCTCGGACTTCGTGCTCACGCCGCCTCCCCGTAGTAGCCGTCCGCGGGCAGCGCCGGCGTCCGGCGCCGCTGGGTGAACGCCGCGACGACGTGCGCGCCCACCGCGAGCACGACGTAGCCGGTCAGCCACGGCCAGGCCGGCGCGTCGCCGAACGCGAGGTCCGGGACCACCAGCACCGCGAAGAACGACGGCATGACGACCTGGACGTCCTGCAGCCGCGCCACGGCGTCGACGGCCAGTGAACCTTCGTCCTCCGCGAGGACGGGCCGCCGGAGCACACTGGTCAGGATCACCGCGTCGACGACTGCGCCCAGCGCGAGTACGCCGAGCCAGATGAGCGCCCAGACCGAGCCGGACGCCGCCAGGACGATCCCGAGCACGCCGCCCCCGCCGAAGGTGATCAGCAGTGTCGCCAGGTACCAGCCGTTCACGACCTCCCGCCACGGCGGCCGCGGCCGGTCCAGGCGGCGGTCCCCCAGCCGCGCCGCCGCCCGCCGATCGGCGGCGCGGGCGTGGAGCCACGTCCGCAGCGATACCCAAGCGGCGAACAAGGACCAGAACCCGCCGGCCGGCAGGTCGCTGCTGCGGTCCACTCCGGGCAGGAGCCGCAACATCTGGTAACCGAACATCCCGGTGAACGTCACCGCGCCCAAGACGAAGACGGCCGTGAAAGCCTCCGGCGCCGGCCTGCCGCGGCGGACGCTCAGCCGCGTGGTCAGCAACGTGGTCGGCTCGGTCACCCGGACGCCGTGGCCGGCGAGCCACTTCACCGCCGCCTGCTCGTCCTTCGACAACACGATCATCGCTACTCCCCCTGTCCGTCGTACACGCGCGAAGCGGCGCGACGGTTTACCGGCCGTAGAAACCCGGTGGCAGCTTCCGGCGGCGCGTCACCAGCAGGCCGGTCACCTCGGTCCCGATCGCGACGACCAGATAGGCGAGCGCGAGCCAGCTCAGCCAACCGGGCGTGAACTCGTCGAGCACCGTCACGGGCATCGCCACGAAGGCGAACCTCGCCGACGACGCGTAGCGGTAGGCGTCCTGGGCCCGGAGCAGGCCGTCGACCGCCAGCGACGTGAGGTCCTCCGCGACGACCGGGGCGCGCAGGATCCGGCCGAGGACCGCCGCGGTGGATCCGGCGCCCGCCGCCAGCGCGAACGTCTGCGCGAAGACGTCGAAGGACGGCGCGACCACGATCGTGATCGCGCACAACGCCGCTCCCCCGCCGAACGTGATCGCGGTGGTGGCCAGGTACCACCAGCCCACCTGCCGCGCGGCTTCCAGCAGGGCGGGCGGGGGGCCGGTGCCCGCCCAGCGCTCGGCGACCTCGTCCCGGCGGCGGATCTCCCGCGAGCGGACCACCACCCAGACGGCGAACACGACGAAGATCAGCCCGAACCTGCCGGGCACCTGCCGGAACGCGTTGCTCGCCGCGGTCGCCACGCCGAAGCCGACGTACCAGGGCAGCGTCCGGGCCGCCCACTCCCGGGAGCCGACTCTCAGTGAGAGCAGCCGGGTCGGCAGCCACACCCGAACGCCCCGCCGGGCCAGCCACCCCCTGGCGGCCGCCACCTCCGCGAGCGTCGGCTCGCCCGGCAACCACGGATCGACCGGCAACGCCGGCTCACGCACATCCACCCGAATCCTCCCCCTTGTCCCGATGTACACGCGAGACATTGGCGTGAGGTTGGCTCGCCGGGACGGTTACTTCTGCCGCCCGAAGTACCGCTCGGGCAGGGGAAGGGCTTCGAGCGCCCCGATGGCGCCGATCTCCGCGATCCGCTCGTGACGCCGCAGCTCCGCGTGCCGGTCCTCGGCGATCTCCCACCAGATCTCGAGGTCGTCGGGGTGGTCGCGGTCCGCTTTCTTCTCGGCGATCCGCTCCGGCGGCAAGTGGACGCTCAGGTCCTGGATCCGTTCGCGCAGCCGGTCCAGGTGCGGGGACGGCGGCCTCGTCGTGAACCCCATCGACAAGAACTGCTTGAGCAGCCACAGTTCCTGGCTCTCCGACAGCACTTCGCGGACGACCCTGGCCGGCATCGGCCAGTCGGACCGCGTGAGGAACTCGTCGCTCGCCTCGCCGTCCCGGTACTCCAGGGCGGGACAGATCCACACCGGCCGCTCGACGCCGCCCGCGAAGTCCGCGCGGTCCGCGGCCGCGAGCGACGTCAAAGTCTTCTCTTCGACGTCGACACCGTGCTCCAGCGCCAGAACCATGCGGAGGTCGTCGGCCATCATCGGCCCGTAGACGCGATTCAGGCCGGAGAGCACCGTCTCGCGTAGGTCGCCCGAGTCCATGTCCCTGCCCCCTCACACGAAAACGGCCCACCTCCGGCGGAGGTGGGCCGTTCCGCGAACCCTACTTCAGGTACTGCGACCCGTGGGTCACCGCCGAGTAGGCGTCGACGGCGCCGTGGCCGTAGAAGCCGTTGAACGACGGGTCACCCGTGCACGTCGCCGTGAACTCGGGCCCGCGGCCCTCGTTCACGTAGTCCACCGTCCGCGGGACCGGGCAGGCGATCTTCGACGCCGTGCCCTCGAGGACGCGCTGGACCTTGTCCGGGTCCAGCCCGAAGCCGGCACCCGACTTCTTGCCGTACTGCGACACGATCAGCGCCGAGACGCCCGCCGCGTGCGGCGTCGCCATCGACGTGCCCTGCAGCCACTGGTAGTAGCCGACCCGGCCGTCGGCCGCCGTCGCCTTCTGGACGCCCAAGCCGACGCCGGCCGGGGTCACGTTGCCCGCCGCGTCGATGTTGCCCTCGGCCACACCCACGTTCTTCGGGTACGTCGAGAGGATCTCGTTCTCGACCGTGCGGAACCACGGCGTGCCGAAACCGTCGCGGTAGTACCCGCCCGGCGCGGAAACCGAGATCTGCTCGGTGCCGTAGTTCGAGTAGTCCGCCTTCGCCTGCGACGGCCCGAACGCGCTCACGCCGATGGTGTGGTTGCCCTCGACCGGCAGGCTGAGGCACGAGCTGTTGTCGACCTGACGCGGGTGCGTCGCGTTGGCCGGGTAGTCCGGGCTCGTCGTGTCCGGCTGCGGCGCGCCGAGGTCGGTGTGCTGGTTGCCCAGCGCGACCACCATCGTGACGCCCTTGCGGTGCGCGTAGTTCAGCGCGCGCTGGGTCGCCTCGATGATCGTGCGCTGCTCGGCCTGCTCCGCGGCCGAGTCGGCCGGGTTCGCGGCACAGTTGTACAGCCACGGGTCGGTGTAGAACGACATGTTGACCACGTCGATGCCCGCGTCGCCGGCGTAGGTCAGCGCGTCGACGGTCGGCTGCAGGAAGAAGTAGCCCGAGTCCTGGCCGGCGCGGATGTTCACCAGCGTCACGTTCGGCGCGACGCCGGAGACGCCGAAGCCGTTGGCCGCGGCGGCGATGGTGCCGGCGACGTGCGTGCCGTGGCCGCCGTCGTCGTGGTTGGCCGGGTCGACGCAGCCGCGGAACTCACACGGCCCGTCGACCTCGACGCCGTTGACGTCGAACGGGATGTCCTTGGTGAAGTTGCGCGAGTCGGCCGCGTCGAAGTTCGGCGCGATGTCCGGGTGCGTGCCGTCGATGCCGGTGTCGATGACGCCGACCTTGACCTGCTTGCTGCCCGCCTGCTTGGTGCGCGAGAGGTCCGAGCGGACGGACTTGAGGCCCCAGAGCTGGTCGTCCAGCGGGTCCATCCCGACGGCCTTGTTCGCGGCTGCCTTCTTGGAAGCGGCGCCGCGGCCTTCCTTCTCGGCGTTGTCGTTCTTGGCCTTCTTGCCGTTCTTCGGCAGCGAGCCGATGACCTGGGCCTTGGCCGCGCCGTACACGGCCCGGTTCGCCGAGACGCGCTCGGTGAACCCGGTGGCCGGGGCGCTGGCCTTGATGAGGCCGACGGCGGTGTTGGTCTCCAGCACGGTGCCGCCGGCGGCGCGGATGGCCTGCTGGGCGGTGCCGATGCTCTGCGTGTCCTTGGCGAGCACGGTGAACTCGGTCGCCGGGCCGGCCAGCGCGGGCTGCGCCGACGCGACCGGGACCGCGACGGCCGAGATCGCCCCGAACAGCGGGACGGCCATGGCCGCGGCGAGAAGCCTGGGTCTTTTCACTTTTCTCCTCCTCGGGAAAGCGGTTCCTGCACCGTATAGACCGGACAATGCGCGTACAACGGCCAAACGTACGTTATGGAACAACCGACTTCTGCTCCGCGAAGTGACAAGCTGACAAGTGGCCGTCCGTCCTCGGCACGAGCTCCGGGACTTCGGAAGCGCACTTGTCCTGCGCCTTCCAGCAGCGCGTGCGGAACCGGCACCCGGACGGGGGATCCAGGGGACTCGGGACATCGCCCTCGAGCCGGATGATCTGCCGCTGCCCGCGCACGGCCGGGTCCGCCACCGGCACCGCCGACAGCAGCGCCTGGGTGTACGGGTGGGACGGTCGCTCGTAGATCTCCTCGTCCGTCCCGATTTCGACGATCTTGCCGAGGTACATCACCGCGACCCGGTTGGACAGGTGCCGCACCACGGAAAGGTCGTGGGCGATGAAGACGTACGACAGGCCGAACTCGTCCTGCAGGTCGCCGAGCAGGTTCATCACCTGCGCCTGGATCGAGACGTCCAGGGCGGACACCGGCTCGTCGCAGATGATCACCTTCGGCCGCAGCGCGAGCGCCCGCGCGATGCCGATGCGCTGGCGCTGCCCACCGGAGAACTGGTGCGGGTAGCGGTTGAGGTGCTCGGGGTTGAGCCCGACGACCTCCAGCAGCTCCTGCACCTTCTTCGCGCGCGAGCCCTTGGGCGCGACGTCGGAGTGGATCTCGAACGGCTCGCCGACGATGTCGCCGACGGTCATCCGCGGGTTGAGCGAGGTGTACGGGTCCTGCAGCACGATCTGGATCTCGCGCCGCAGCTTGCGCAGTTCGTTGCCGCGCAGCGAGAAGATGTCGCGGCCTTCGAACTTCGCGCCGCCGCCGGTCGGCTCTTCGAGGCGCATCAGGACCTGCGCCAAAGTGGACTTGCCGCAGCCGGACTCGCCGACGACGCCGAGCGTCTCGCCGGGCATCAGGTCGAACGAGACGCCGTCGACGGCCTTGACCTGGCCGATCGTCCGCTTGAACAGGACGCCGGTGCGGACCGGGAAGTACTTCTTCAGGTCGGTGACCGAGAGGATGGGGTCAGGCACGGGTGTTCACCACCACATCTTCGGCGAAGTGGCACGCGCTGGTCCGGCCGAAGCCGATCCCGTGCTGAACCGGGACTTCTTCGGCACACCGGTCCACGGCCCGCTTGCAGCGCGGGTGGAACGGGCAGCCCGGCGGGATGTCGAGCAGGCTCGGCGGCAGGCCCTTGATGGTTTCCAGCGTCTGTCCTTTGAGGTCGAGCCGGGGCAGGGAGTCCATCAGCGCGGCGGTGTACGGGTGAGCCGGCGCGCGGAACAGCTCGACGACGTCGGCCTGCTCGACGATCCGGCCCGCGTACATCACCGCGATCCGGTCGGCGACCTCCGCGACGACGCCCAAGTCGTGCGTGATCAGCACCAGGCCCATCTTGCGTTCGGCCTGTATTTCACCCAGGAGGTCCATGATCTGGGCCTGGACGGTGACGTCGAGCGCGGTGGTCGGCTCGTCGGCGATGAGCAGGTCCGGGTCGAGCGCCAGGGACATCGCGATCATCGCGCGCTGGCGCATGCCGCCGGAGAACTGGTGCGGGTAGTCCTTGATCCGCCGGTCGGCGGCCGGGATGCGGACGGTGTCGAGCAGCTCGACCGCGCGCTTGCGGGCGTCCTTCTTGGACATCCCGAGCCGGACCGTCAGCTGTTCCTCGATCTGGAAGCCCACGGTGAACACCGGGTTCAACGCGGAGAGCGCGTCCTGGAAGATCATCGCGATCTCGCTGCCGCGCACCTCGCGGCGGCGGTCCTCGGACGCGGTCAGCAGGTCTTCGCCGCGCCAGCGCACCGCGCCGCCGGTGATCACGCCGGGTGGCATGTCGAGGATGCCCATCACCGTCTGCGCGGTGACGCTCTTGCCGGAGCCGGACTCGCCCAGCACCGCCAGGGTCTCCCCGGCGTGCACCGCGTAGCCGACGCCGTTGAGCACGTTGGCCACGCCGTCGGAGGTCCGGAACTCGACGTGCAGATCCTCTACTTCGAGCAGGAGTTCGTTGTCGGACAAGGGGATCTACCTCGACTTCGGATCGAGCGCGTCGCGGATGCCGTCACCGAGCATCACGAAGGCCAGCACGGTCAGGGTGACGAAGGCGCCGGGGAACAGCAGCATGTGCGGGTCCACCCGGAAGTAGTCCCGCGAGTCGCTGATCATCACGCCCCACGAGATCACCGGCGGGCGCACGCCGATGCCGAGGTAGGCCAGCGTCGCCTCGGCGCCGATGAACGCGCCGAGCGCGATGGTGGCGTACACCAGCACCGGCGCGAGCGTGTTCGGCAACAGGTGCCGGAAGATGATCCGCGGGGTGCTCGCGCCGAGGCCGCGCGCGGCCTTGACGTAGTCGAGCTGCTTGGCCACCAGCGTCGCCGAGCGCATGATGCGCATCGCCACCGGCCAGCTCAGCACGGCGATGGAGCAGACCACCTGGACGATGATCGTGACCGCGCCGGGGTTCGAGCCGGGCGCGTTGAACGTCGTGAGGATGACGATGGCGCCGAGCACGAACGGCAGGCCCGCGAAGATGTCGCCGAAGCGCGACAGGATGCTGTCGATGAACCGCCCGTAGTAGCCGGCGAAGATGCCGACGAGCGATCCGAAGAGGACGGTCAGCAGGGTCGAGAACACCCCGACCAGCAGGGACGCGCGGGCGCCGTAGATGGTGCGGGCGTAGACGTCGTAGCCCTGGTTGTCGTAGCCGAACCAGGCGTCCGCGGACGGGCCTTCGTTGGCGTGCGTGAGATCGCTGAAGCCCGCTTCCCGCGAGCTGAACAGGCCGGGCGCGATGGCGATCAGCACGATCAGCAGGATGATCACGGCCGAGATGACGAACGCCGGCTTGCGCCGCAGCTGGCGCCACGCGTCGCTCCACAGGCTGCGGGGCTTCTGCGGGCCGGTGCCGGAGTCGTCGATGCGGGACAGCTCGGCCGCGTCGGCACCGCCGCCGCCCACCAGGTTCGGGTCAGTCATAGCGGATCCTCGGGTCGAGAACGGCGTACAGCAGGTCGACGATGAGGCTCATCAGCAGGTAGACCAGCACCAGCAGGACGACCACGCCGACGACGGTCGCGCTCTCCCGGTTCTGGATGCCGCGGAAGATGAGCCCGCCCAGGCCGTTGATGTTGAACACGCCTTCGGTGACGATCGCGCCGCCCATCAGCGCGCCCAGGTCGGTGCCGAGGAAGGTGAGCACCGGGATCACCGAGTTGCGCAGCAGGTGGACGCCGACGACGCGGCTGTTCGGCTGGCCCTTCGCGATCGCCGTCCGCACGTAGTCCGCGCGGCGGTTTTCGGCGATGCTCGTTCTCGCCAGCCGGGCCACGTAGGCCATGGACAGGCTGCCGAGCGCGATGCCGGGCACGATCAGTTCGCCGACGCTGGGGTTGTCGGACACGCTGGCCTCGATCAGGCCGAGGCCGTTGCTGCCCAGCGCCAGCTGCAGCACGATCGCCGTGACGAACACCGGTAGCGAGATCAGGAACGTCGTCGAGACCAGGACGAGGTTGTCGAGGAAACCCTTGCCGCGCAGGCCGGTCAGCACGCCGGCGGTGAGCCCGATGAGAGCCTCGATGACCACGGCGATCACGGCCAGGCGCAGCGTGATCGGGTACGACGTGGCGATCAGCTCGCCGACCGAGGTGCCGTTGAAGGTCTCGCCCCAGTCGCCGGTGAACAGGCTCCCGAGGTACTTGAAGTACTGCACGAAGAGGTTGTCGTCCAGGTGGAACTTCTCGGTCATCTGGGCGATGTAGGCCTGCGGGCAGGCGGCCTGGCCGCACTTGCCGGAGAACGGGTCGCCGGGCACGGCCCAGACCAGGACGTAGATGAGGAAGGTGGTGCCGAAGAACACCGGGATCAGCTGGAGCAGCCGTCGCAGGACATAACGGGTCATGACGTTCCTAGTGCGCGCCGGCCGTCGTGAGTGAGAAACAGTGTTCTAACCCTGTTTCTCACTCAC
>NZ_JAPZLD010000053.1:0-81851 GCF_030182635.1 Amycolatopsis ponsaeliensis | reverse complement strand
GACTGGTTGGGCACCGGGACGCGGGGGGCCCCCGGCAGCGGGGGAGGGTGGGACTTGCTGCCGCGGGGGCGGCGGAGGGTGGGGGCTGCCCGCTCCCCCTTCCCGCAGGGACGCCCCGGTCCGCGTCGGCGCGGAAGCGGCTTCGCGACTACGTAACGGGACGTACGAACCGGGATCACCACCGGCTCGCGCACGAGCCGGACCATCAGGACGCGGTGGAACAGGGTCTTTGGCCCTGAAACAGGAACCGTGATCACGCCGATCCATTACCTCGGAACTTCGGCAGCCGACAGTCGGCGCCGTGACACTGCGGGCGACAGGAGACGGTCTGATGTCGGAGCCTCACACACCAGGTCAAGCGGGTTTCTATGGACGGCAAGACGAGCAACGGCGGCTGCGTGGCCTCCTTGATGACGTACTGGCCGCGCCCAGGGATGAAACGCCTTCGTGGGCGCAGGTCGCCGTCATCCACGGCCTGGGCGGCATCGGCAAGTCAAGCCTGCTGAACCGCCTCGACGACCTGTTGCGGGGCAGCCAGGCCGTCGACAGCTACCGCAGGCACTTCACGGTGGTCCGGGTGAACTGGGAGAACGAGCGGGAACGCTACCCCGCTCAGTACCCGGTCGACGTCGGGCCGACGCTGGACACCGTGCTCGATGCCCTGCACACCGCCTGCGACGACGCCGGCGTGCGCCGGACGCTGAAGTCGTACCGGGACTTCACCGTCCGGAGGCATGAGGTGCTGCGCAAGCTGCAGCGCCGCATCGCGCCGGCTGCCGCCGCAGAGAAGGACGACCGGGACAGCTCGAAGACCGCGCAGCTCATGGAGGTGCTGCTGCAACTCGGCCCCACGGTCGGGTTACCGCTGGTGGCCGCACCGGACAAGGTGGCCAAGCTCCTCCAGGTGGGTGCCGACGAAGCACGCCAGCTCGTGGATCACATCCTTAAGCGAGCCCGCGGCGTCCTCACCACCGAGGAATTCGCCCTGTTCATCCGACCGGAACAGGCGCTCGTCGACGCGTTCGCCGACGGGCTGCGCGCCGCAAGAAGTCCGCTCATCGTGCTCCTGGACACCTACGAGATCGTGGAACGTGTCGGCCCCTGGTTGCGCCGCCTGATGTCCCGCTGCGGACCGCGGGTGGCCTGGGTGATAGCGGGCCGGGTGGGCGGCGAACAGCCCAGCCTGTCCGGGGAGCTGGCCGCGTTTCGCCGGGAGGTCAAGCCGGGCGGTCGGCTACGGAGCCTCGCGTTAGGCGGCTTCGCGGAGGACGACCTGGTCGCCTACCTCAGCCGCCTCGCCCCGGCCCGTCCTCCCACATCCGACGACTTGGACGAGTTGTACCGAGCGACTCATGGCATCCCGTTGGCAGTACGGACGGCCTTGGCACTTTGGCGAAGCGGGGTCCCGCTGAATCAGATCACCAGCGAGCTACCGATCGGTCACTCGCACGAGACGCTGGCGCAAATCATGACCGAGCAATTCCTGCGTCACCTGGAACGCAGCGATCCGCATGAGGACCGATTTCGGCTGCTCGCGCTGGCTCTTGCCGACTCCTCGGCCGATCCGGAGCTGGTCGGGGCATTGTGGGGCATCCCGGACCGGCAGGAGACAGTACGTGCGCTGCGTGGTCTGGCCGAGCGACACGACTTCGTGTTCGCGGCTTCGCTGCGACTGCACGACGTGGTACGAGACGTGTTCCGCCGCTACTTGCTGGACCCGGTTCGCCGCGCGGACGTAGCCGAAGCGAATCGACGGGCCATCACGCTGCTGGAGGAGCGGCTCGTCATCCGCAACTCGCGGCATGCGCTTCTCGAGGATCGCATCCGCGACGAGCGTTGGGCGGGTACGGTCAGCGCACTGAACTGGCACCGGTTCTGGGCCGACACCGAGGCCGGCTGGGATACCACGTTGATCGCTGCGCCCATCACCCTGGGATACCGTGACCGCCTCAACGACGTCCTGCTCGAACACGCCGCGTTGTTCGCGGACACCTGCACCACCGAGGAACGCGACCGGTTGGATACGCTACGCCAGGGTACTGTCCAACAGATCGTCGACCTGATCACACGGCGGCCAGAAAACGGGAACCCGCAACCGGATGACGGTTGCCAGGACGAACGGACCGCGCTCATCGCGGTGTTGTCCGCCGAGCAAGCCCACAACCGGCCCGCGGTGGCCTTGGATCGCTATCGCCACGCGAAAAGTCTGATGCCCGACGACAGTCAACGGTTGCGCGAGCTCATCGGCAATGGCCTCTGGTCATTATCGAAGGAGGTCGGGTGGTCCACGGAGAAGCGAGCATGGATCGCATCGGAGCCGGCCTTGGAAGCGGCGAGGCTGACCACCGAGGTCCACCCCGAGAGCGCGCTCACATGGGGACGGTACGGCATCATCCTGAGAGCGTTCGGCAAGAACGAAGACGCGCTCGGTGCGTTCGACCACGAGGCAGAACTCGAACCGGACGACCCCATTCCCCATCAATGGCGAGGCCTCGTCCTGCTCGACCTTCGTCGTGCCCGCGAAGCGTTGGCGGCTTTCGACCGCGCCCTCCGGATCGACCCGACCTACGAAATGGTCCACTCGTGGCGTGCCGACTGCCTGCTCTGGTTGGGCCAGCATGCGGATGCGGTGAGAAGCTACCATCGAGCCCTTGCGCTCGGTGACGAGTCGGCACGCACCTACCGGGGCCTGGGAGTGGTTCTCCAGTGCCTTCATCGAAGCGCCGAAGCACTGGAGATGTTCTCGAAAGCCATCGATGTCGACCCGTTCGACGAATCCGCATACAGCAGCATTGCCTACGTGCACGGTGTCGCGGGACAACTCGACGACGCACTCGAGTGGGCGGACCGCGGCCTCCGGCGCAAACCGTCGAGCTCGCTACTGCTCAGCCGGCGTGGTTGGCTCTTGGCCCAGCAAGGTCAGCTGGACGACGCCGAGTCCACCCTGCTCGAAGTCACCGCCGGCGGCGGAGACGGGACTCGCCGGGCCCTACTCGTGCTGGGCGCCATCGCCTGGCATCGAGGCGACGTGCGTTCGGCCGAGCAGCTGTTCACCACGTTATTGTCGACACCACACTCGCCGCGTATCTACACGCCACCCGTGCAGGAATCACAGCAGCTCGCTATCGCGGGGCTCTGCATCGGCCGGCCGAAGCAGGCGATCGAGGCGTTCCGCGCGGCAAGATCCGCGGAACCGACCACCGAGCTGGCTCTTGGTTGGCTACTGGACCTGCTGGGTCGTGCCCCGGAACCCCCTCCCGAACTGGCGGAACTCCGAGAGCTGAGCCGATGACCTGCTCTGCGGTCGGGTGCCGGCGCGGCCGGATCTCCGTACCGCGTCTCCGTACTCGCCCCGACGCCCCGACCCCGAAAACCGGTGATCGTGGCCCGCATGACGAAACAGCTTGTGATCACCGAGCGGCGCAGGCTCACCGCCGTGCGCGCGGCTCGGTTGTTCGATGGTGCCGGGTCGGCGTTCGTCGCCGATCCGATGGTGGTGCTCGATGGTGCCACGATCCTGGGCGTCGAGTCCGGGGGAACCGTGCCCGAAGGGGCCGACGTCGTCGACCTCGCCGGGACGACCTTGCTGCCCGGGCTGATCGACACGCACGTCCACCTCGCCTTCGACGCCAGTACCGAGCCCGTTGCCCGGCTGGCCGCGCGGGATGACGAGCAGGCGCTCGCCGCCATGGCCGATGCCGGGCGGGCGTCGCTGCGGGCCGGGGTCACCACCGTGCGGGACCTCGGGGACCGCGGTTACCTCTCGCTGTCGCTCAAGGACCGCGCCGACCAGCCGACGCTCGTCGCCGCCGGGCCGCCGATCACCAGTCCCGGCGGGCACTGCCACTTCCTCGGCGGGGTCGCCGACGCGAGCGAGGCAGGCGTGCGGGCGGCGGTTCGCCAGCACGTCGAACGTGGGACCGACGTCATCAAGATCATGGCCAGCGGCGGGACGATGACGCCGGGCACGCGCCAGGAATGCGCGCAGTTCGACCGGGACGTCCTGCGGGCCGCCGTCGACGAGGCCCACCGGCACGGGCTGCCGGTCACCGCGCACGCCCACGGCACCTCGGCCATCGCCGACGCCCTCGCCGCCGGTGTGGACGGCATGGAGCACGTCACGTTCTGGTCCGCCACCGGCGTCGACCACTCCGAGGAACTGCTGCGCGCCGTCGTGGACCAGGGTGTGGCCGTCGGGGCGACGGTCGGCATGGTGCCGGTCGAGGGGCTGGTGCCCCCCGCGGAGATCGCCCAGCGCATGCCGGGCGTCATCGCGAACTACCGGCGGCTCGTCGAGCTCGGTGCGCGGGTCGTCGCCGGCACCGACGCCGGGATCGCTCCGGTCAAGCCCCACGGCGTGCTGCCGTGGGCGCCGCTGATGCTGCGCCAGGTCGGGCTGTCGCCGGCCGACACGCTGCGGGCGATCACCTCGGTCGCGGCGGGCGTGTGCGGGCTCGCGCACCGCAAGGGCCGCGTCGCGCCGGGCTTCGACGCCGACCTGCTGGCCGTCGACGGCGATCCGCTGGCCGATCCGCGGGCGCTGCTCCGGGTCCGCGCGGTGTGCGCGCGAGGGAGGTGGATCGCATGAAGAAGTTCTGGAAGGCCCTGGTCGCGGGCCTGGCGCGGGCCACGTGGTTCCCGGCTCCGATCTGGCCGGCCGGGCCGAAGTCCCGCTGGCCCGGCGAACCCCGCTGAACCGGCCCGGGCGCCGTATCGTTGCTGCGCATGGAGCGGGGCTTCGTCGGCCGGACGGGCGAATTGGACCTGCTGCGCGCCCGCCTCGAGGAGGCGCGGGCCGGGCGCGGCGGGCTCGTGCTCGTCGTCGGCGAGCCGGGCATCGGCAAGACCAGCCTGGCCCGCGAGCTGGCCCGGCACGCCGGGGAAGCGGGCGTCCCGGTCGGCTGGGGACGCGCGAGCGACGACGAGGGCAGCCCGCCCTACTGGGTCTTCCGGCAGCTGGCCCGCTCGCTGGACCGGCCGTTCCCGACCGGGGACACCGGCGGCTCGGCGGAGGCGCGGTTCGCCGCGTTCGAAGCCTTCTCCGACGGCCTGCGCGAAGCGGCCGCGCCACACGGCCTGGTCGCGGTGCTCGACGACGTGCAGTGGGCCGACGCGGCGTCGCTCGCTCTGCTCGTCCATCTGGCCCGCGACCTCGACCGGGCGCCGGTGCTGCTCGTGGCGACCTACCGCGACACCGAGACGACCGGCCGGGAGGCCCTCACCGCGGCGCTCGCGGCACTGGCCCGCGAACCGGTCCTGACCCGGGTCCGGCTGGCCGGGCTGACCGAGGCCGAGGTCGTCGAGCAGCTCGGCCGCGGCGGCGTCTCCCCCGAGCTCGCGACGCTGGTCAGCCGCCGCTCGGGCGGCAACCCGTTCTTCGTGACCGAGCTGGCCCGGCTGGCCGGCACCGCCGGGGACGCGCTGCCGGACGGCGTCGTGGACACCGTCCGCGCGCGGCTGGCCCGGCTGGGCGAGCCGTGCCGCGCGCTCGTCGCGACCGCCGCCGTGCTCGGCCGCGACGTCGACCCGGCCGCGCTCGCCGACGTCACCGGCCGGCCCGCGGCCGACGTCCTGACCGACCTCGACGAGGCCGCGGACGCCGGCATCGTGACCGCGGGGAGCTTCAAGCACGACCTGATCCGGGAGTCCGCGGCGGCCGGGCTGCCGACGGCGGCGCGGCTGACCGCGCACGCCCGGATGGCGGCGTGGCTCGAACGGCGCGACCCGGCCCGGACCTCGGAGATCGCCCACCACTGGCTGGAGTCGCTGCCCGTCGGCGACGCGGCGCGCGCCGCGCGGTGGGCCGAACGGGCCGGTGACCAGGCGCTGGCCGAGCTCGCCTGGGAAAGGGCGGCCGAGCTCTACCGGCGCGCGCTCGAAGCGGCGCCCGTCCCCGCCGCCGACCGCGCGCGGCTGCGGCTCCGGGAAGGGATCGCCCACCTCCGCGGCGGTGAGATCGAGCGGGGCTCCCGGGTCCTCGAGACCGCCGCCGACGCGGCCCGGGAAGCCGGCGACCCGGCGGCGCTGGGCGAGACGGCGCTGGCCATGGAAGGCCTGTCGGACCCGTGGGGCAGCTTCAACGGCGGCAAGATCGCGCGGGAGGCGCTCGCGGGGCTCCCGCCCGGCGACGACCCGCTCCGGGCCCGGCTGCTCGCGCTGCAGGCGGGGGAAGCCGGGTTCCTCGGGGGCGCCGAGGCCGAAACGGCGTCCGCCGAGGCACTGGCGATCGCCGAGCGGCTCGGCGACCCGGACGTGCTCCGCTCGGCCTTGCGCGCCCGGCAGATGGTGCGTTCGGCGCCCGAGGGCGTGCACGAACGGCTCGCCCTCGCCCACCGGATGATCGCGCTCGGCGAGGACCGCGACGACGCCGACGTCGAGCTGTGGGGCCGGTTGTGGCGGTTCGACGCGCTGCTCATGCTCGGCCGGCTCGGCGAGGCGGAGCAGGAACTGGGGGCGCTGCGGCCGCTCGCCGACCGCCTCCGCCGTCCGCTGGCGCGGTGGCACCACCTGCGCAGTTCCGCCACGCTCGCCATCGCGCGCGGGCAGTTCGACGACGCCGTCGAAGCGATCCGGCAGAGCTTCGCGCTCGTCGCCGACCGGGCGCACATGTCGCTGCAGGGCGTGCCGATCTCCGTGCTCGCCGCCATCGCGGGGCTCACCGGCCGGACCAGCCTGGTGACGCCCGCGATGGAGCGCATCTTCGCCGAGAACGCCCCGCCGTTCGTCGGGCTGCTGCACGCCGCGTGGCCGCTGCAGGCCGGCGACCGGGCCCGGGCGGGCGACCTCTACCGCCGGGTTTCCGTACCCGAATCGGCACCGGTGCCCGCGACGCTGCCCGTGGCCGCGGCCGCCGTGGAGCTGGGCGCGGAGTTCGGCCCGCCGGAAGTCGTCGAGCGGGCCGCGGCGCTCCTGCGTCCGCACGCCGGGCTGTTCGTGACCGGCGGCGCGGGCTCGGTCCTCGTCAGCGGCTCGGTCCGCCAGTACCTCGGGCTCGCGGCCGCGTCCGCCGGGCGGCTCGACGAAGCGGTCCGGGAGTTCAAGCTCGCGATCGCGGCCGACGACGAGGCCGGCACACCGCCCTACGCCGCGCTGGCTCGCTTCGGGCTGGCAAAGGTGCTCGCGCGGCGCGCTCGCCCAGGCGACGTCGACGAAGCTCTCGGGCTCGCCGCGTCCGTTTCGGCCGCGGCCGACCGGCTCGGGATGGCCCCGCTGCGCGAGAAGGCCGACGCGCTGGCGGCCACGCTGCGCGGAGACGCGCCGGGCCCGCTGACCCGGCGCGAACGGGAAGTCGCCGCGCACGTCGCCGACGGCCTGACGAACAAGCAGATCGCCGCCCTGCTGCACATTTCCGAGCGGACGGCGGAAAGCCACGTGCAGCACATCCTCACCAAGCTCGGCTTCACCCACCGCGCCCGGATCGCGACCTGGGTGACGGCGAACGGGTCAGCGCGGGACCAGCGACAGCACCGCGTCGAGTAGTTCGGGTCCTTCGAGCAGCACCGGATCGTTGTGGTCGGCGTCCGGGACCTCCACCAGCCGCGCGGACGCCGCCGCGGCGACCTCCCGGCTCTGGGCCGGCGGGACGATCGAGTCGCGGCCGCCCAGGACCACGACGGTGGGGACGCGCAGGCGGGCGACCTCGTCCCGGACCGGGAACCGGTCGCGCAGCAGCAGCCGCACCGGCAGGTACGGGTAGATCTCGGCGCCGACGGCGGCGAGGTCCACGAACGGCGACCGCAGGAGCAGTCCGGCCGGCGGGTGCTCGAGAGCGAGTTCGGCGACGACGGCGCAGCCGAGGCTTTCGCCGTAGAACAGGATCCGTTCCGGCGGCACGCGCCGGTCTTCGACGAGGAAGCGGTAGGCCGCGCGGACGTCGAGAGCCAGGCCGGCCTCGTCGGGGTCGCCGGAATTGCCGCCGTAGCCCCGGTAGTCGAACGTCAGCACGGCCAGCCCGGCCCGCGCGAGCTTCGCGGCCAGCGGCGCCCGGCCGGCCCGGTTGCCGCCGTTGCCGTTGGCGACGAGGACGGTCGCTTGGGGTGCCTGGGCGGGTCGGCTGAACGAAGCGCCCAGCTCCAGGCCGTCTGCGGTGCGGAGCCGGACGTCCTCGGCCCCGGGCAGGGCGGGCACGGGCGTGGTGTCCGGCTGGTAGATCAGGCGGCGCTGGAAGATCCACACGAGCGCCAGGACCAGGACGGCGACCAGCACCAGCCCGAGCAGCACCTGCACGGTCCTGGTCAAGGGCACCCACCCCCGGGAGACAACGACGGGGTTCGCGCGTTGTACGAGTCGATGACCATTCTCCGATTCTCCGTCCTCGGCGACTCCTTGGCGGCCGGCGTGGGTGCCGCACGCCCCGAGGACACGCTCGGGCAGCGGCTCGCCCGGCGGTTGCGCGCGGCGGGACACGCCGTGGACCTGCACGGCTTCGGGGTGCCCCGCGCCCGATCCGACGACTTGGAACGCCAGGTCGGCGTCGCGCTCCGCACCGGCGTGGACCTGGCGCTGATCGTGATCGGGACGAACGACCTCGCGAGGTTCGTCCCCCCGGCGATCGCGGCCGGCCAGCTGCACGAGGCGGTGGCCCGGCTGGTCGGCGCCGGGTCTCGGGCCCTCGTGGTCCCGGCGCCCGACCTGGGGATCGTCTCGTGGGTGCCGGCGCAGTACCGGCAGCTGGTCACCGCGGCGAGCGGCCAGTACGCGCGGGCCCAGGCCGACGCGGTCATCCGGGCGGGCGGCGCGGTGGCGGCCCCGGGCCCGGAACTCGGCGCGCGGTTCGCCGCGGATCCCGCGCTGTTCTCGGCGGACCGGTTCCACCCGTCGTCGGCCGGGTACGGGGTGATCGCGGACGCCTTGGCGCCCCACGTACTGGCCGTGGCGGCCGATCTCGCCGCGTAGCCGGGCGCCGCTATGGTTCGTCGATGACCGCGCTACCGGGCATCCCGGTCCTCGTTCGCACCTGGTTCGGCGACGACGATGCCTGGGCCGCCCTGGCCGAGGAAGTCGGGACACCCAGCGAAGACGGCTTCCTGGCCAACGTCACGCCGGTGGACGACCCGGCGTTCGAGGGCCTGACCGCGGAAGCGTTGCGGGACAAGCAGACCGGCGGGCCGATCGTCTCCTTCCTCGCCGACGAGACGACCCTCACCAGTGCCGGGCACCCGGTCCTGGCCGTCTGGGTGCTCCCGCACCGGGACGGCGAGCAGCGCGACCTCGCGCCGTTCCGGGTCGTGCCCGCCGAGCTGTGGAGCGTGGAGAACAACATCACCCTGGCGAATATGGACTGGGCGGACTTCACCCACGCGACCGGCCCGGACGGCGTCTTCCGCGGCTTCTGAGGCGTCAATACACCGAATCCAGCAGCTCGGCCACCTCCGCCTCCGACGGCAGCCGAGGCGCGTTCTTCGTGACCGCGTCCGCGACCGCGTCCGCCGCGATCGCCGGGAGGTCGTCCCGGGTGACGCCGAGTTCGCGCAGCGGCCGCTTGATCTCGATCGCCCCCGAAATCTCGCGGACCGCCTCGATCGCCGCCCCCGTCCAGTCCGACGCCGGCGGCAGGCTCAACGCGCGAGCCGTCGCTTCGTACGCCTGAGCCGCGGCCGGGGCGCTGAACGCCATCACCTCCTCCAGCACCGCCGCCAGCGCGACGCCGTGCGGGGTGCCCGTGTGCGCGGTCAGCGCGTGGCCGATCCCGTGGACCAGTCCGAGCCCCGACAACGTCAGCGCGTGCCCGGCCAGGTGCGCGCCGAGCATCAGCCCGGAGCGCGCCTCCAGGTCGGCGCCGTCGCGGTAGGCCGCCGGGAGCCAGCGTCCGACCAGGCTCACCGCTTGTGTCGCGTAGGCCGCCGAGAACGGCGTCGACCCGCGCGACGCCAGGGATTCGATGCCGTGGACCAGGGCGTCCAGGCCGGTCGCGGCGGTGACGCGCGCGGGCAGGCCGAGCGTCAGTTCCGGGTCCAGGACGGCGATCCGCGGCTTCACCGACGAGTGTCCGATGTAGACCTTCCGGCGAGCGCACCGGTCCTCGGTGACGCCGAACCCGTTGGTCTCGGCGCCGGTGCCGGCCGTGGTGGGCACCGCGATCAGGGGCAGGCCGTCGCCCGCGTCCCACAGCCGGTCCGCGTCCGCCGCGGCCGCTCCCGGGTTGCCGGCGAGCAGGGAGATGCCCTTCGCCGCGTCCAGGGCCGATCCGCCGCCGAGCGCGAGCACGGCCGCGACGCCGAACGCACGCAGGCGGGCGGCCCCGCGATCGAGCTCCGCCGTCGACGGGTTCGGGCCGACGTCCTCGTGGAAGGCGTGCTCGACCCCGGCCACGGCCAGGATTTTCTCGACGCGCTCGACGATCCCGGTCGCGCGCAGGCCGCGGTCGGTCACCACGAAAACCCTGGTGTGGCCCAGGGATTCGACGAAACCGGGCAGTTCGGCCAGGACGCCGGGGCCGTATTCGGTGCGGCCGGTCGGTTCCACGGACAGGCGCATGCGATCTCCTTCAGAGAACCGGGAGGTTGAGCCAGGTCGTCTTGAGGGCGGTGTAGGCGTCGAGGGCGTGCAGCGACTTGTCCCGGCCCGCGCCGGTCGCCTTGAAGCCGCCGAACGGGGTGATCACGTCGCTCGCGTCGAAGGTGTTGATCCACACCGTGCCGGCGCGCAACCGCCGCGCGACGCGGTGGGCCGTCGTGACGTCGCGGGTCCAGACCGACGCGACCAGACCGTAGTCCGTGCCGTTGGCCAGGCGGAGACCTTCCTCGGGCGAGCCGTCGTAGGTGAGCACCGACAGCACCGGCCCGAAGACCTCTTCGCGCTCGATGGTCGTGCCGGGCCGGACACCGTCCACAATGGTCGGTTCCATGGTCAGCCCGGCGTGCCCGCCGCCGTGCACGATCGTCCCGCCTTCGGCACGCGCGGTGTCGAGGTAGCCGAGGACACGGTCGAGCTGGACATCGTCGACGAGCGGGCCGAGCACGGTCGCCGGGTCGAGCGGGTCGCCGGACCGGAACGTCTCCTCGGTGATCTTGACGACCTCGGCGAGCAGCTCGTCCTTCAGCGCGGCCGGCACGATCACCCGGGAGCCGGCGTTGCACGTCTGGCCGGCGTTGTAGAAGATGCCCCAGGCCACGGCGGACGCCGCGGCGGAGAGGTCGGCGTCGGGCAGGACCAGCTGCGGCGACTTGCCGCCCGCCTCCACCGCGACCTGCTTGCCGTTCGACTCCCCCGCGTAGACCTGGAACAGCCGCGCGACCTCGGCCGAGCCGGTGAAGGCGATCTTGTCCACGTCCGGGTGCCGGCCGAGGGCCTGCCCCGCGACCTCGCCGCGGCCCGGGACGACGTTCAGCACACCGTCCGGCAGGCCGGCTTCGGTCGCCAGCCGCGCCAGCAACAGCGTCGCCAGTGACGTCTGCTCGGCCGGCTTGAGCACCACGGAGTTGCCGGTGGCCAAGGCCGGGCCGAGCTTCCACGACGCGATGAGCAGGGCGTAGTTCCACGGCACGACCGCGCCGACCACGCCGAGGGGCTCGCGCGTGATCCAGGCGAGCGCGTCGCCGGGCGCGGGCGCGACCTCGTCGTAGGTCTTGTCGATCGTCTCGGCGTACCAGGCGATCGTCTCGGCGGTCTTGGCGACGTCGACGCGCTGCGACTCGCTGATCGGCTTGCCCATTTCGAGCGTGTCGAGCAGGGCGAGCTCCGCCGTGTGCGCCGTGACGAGCTCGGCCCAGCGCAGCAGGATCCGCTTGCGCTCGCGCGGCGGCAGGTCGCGCCAGCGTCCGTCCTCGAAGGACTCGCGGGCCGCCCGAACCGCGCGGTCGACGTCTTCCGCGCTGCCCGCGGGGATGTCCGCGAGCACCCGGCCGTCGCGCGGGGACACGCTGGGGAACGTCGCGTCCGAAGTGGACTCGACGAACCTCCCGCCGATGAAGGGCCGGGGCTCGGGCGTCAGCCGCCCGGCAGCCGCGAGCCAGTCCTGGTGGGTCAGATCCGCCACCGGTCCACCGCCTCCTCGTCCAGTTCGATGCCCAGGCCGGGCCGGGCCGGGACGTCCAGCTCGCCGGCCGGGGTGATCATCACGGGTTCGGCCAGCATGAAGTCGCGGCGCTCGGGCGTCCAGCCGGGCGGGTCCCACGGGAACTCGAAGTACGGGCCGCCGCCGACGCCGGCCGAGACGTGCAGGTTGGCCAGCACGCCGATGCCGTTGGTCCAGCTGTGCGGGGTGAACGCGCGGTGCTTGAGCTGCGCGAGCTCGGCCAGCGTCCGCGCGCGGTGCATGCCGACCGCGAGCACGACGTCCATCTGGTAGACGTCGAGGACGTCTTCTTCGAGGTAGCGCAGGAGCTCCGGCACCGAGTGGTGCATCTCCCCCGCGGCGATCCGCACGCCCGGGTTCTCCGCCCGGAGCGTCTTGAAGCCGTCGAGGTCGTGGTAGGGCAGGGGTTCCTCGACCCAGAAGACGTCCAGCTCGGCCAGCCGGCGCACCAGCTTCCGGGTCCGGGCCAGGTCGGCCGCGGGGCTCGTGTCGCCCGCCATCCGCCAGGACTGGTTGAGGTCGACCATGATGTCGAAGTCCGGGCCGAGTGCGTCGCGGACGGCGGTCACCGCGGCGACGCCGTCGGCCACGTGGTCGCGGTCGATGCGGATCTTCATGGCGCGGAACCCGGCTTCCCGGGCGCTCAGGGCCGTCTCGACACGCTCTTCGGGCGACTTCAGCTCGGCCGAGGAGGCGTAGGCGGGCAGCGAGCGGGCCGAGTTGCCGAACAGCGTCGCCACCGGCAGGCCCGCGACCTGGCCGATGATGTCCCAGAGGGCGACCTCGAGCGGCCAGAAGCAGCCGCCGTGGAAGTTGGCCGTCTCGATGGCCTTGACGTGCCGGACGATGTCGAGGGGGTCCTCGCCGAGGAACAGGTGCTCGACGGCTTCGAACCCGGCCATGGTGTCGCCGGAGCCGATGCCGGTGACGCCGTCGTCGGTGCGGACGCGCACGATCGTGGCGTCGAAGTGGCGCCGCGGGTCCGGGTCCCAGGCCGCCCGCAGCGGCGGGTCCAGGTCCAGCCGCAGCCGGTCGAGGGTGATCGCGGTGATCTTCATCGGTCACCACGCTAGGAGCGCCCGGAACCGCGGGCAAGACATCGCAACCCGGGTTGCGACGGCGCCAACCGCGGGTGGTCGCTGTTAGTTTTTGCGCATGGCACTCGCGGACGACACCCGGCGCCCGGGACACGGCCTCCGCCGCGACCTCGACCTGCTGGAAGCACTCGCCTCGCCCGAAGCGCAGCGCGCCGGCGAGCTGGGCGTCGTGCGGCTCGCGCAGCTCACCGGGCGGGAGAAGAGCCAGGTCTCACGAGCGCTCAAGGCGCTCGCCGAAGAGGGCGTCGTCGAACGCGATCCCGACACGCTCGGCTACCGCCTCGGCCGGCGGCTGTTCTCCCTCGTCGCCCGGACCGCCGAGGACCGCCTCGTCCGGGCCGCCGAGCCGGTGATGCGGGACCTGTCCGCCGAGCTCGAAGAGACCAACCACCTCTGCGTCCTGCGCGATCAGGACGTGCTGACCCTGCTGTCGGTGTCCGGGCATTCCTTCCGCGTGCACGGCTGGGAGGGCCGCGGTGTCCCGGCGCACTGCACGTCGGCGGGGCGCGTGCTGCTGCTCGACGCCTCCCCGGACGACCTCTACGTCCGGTTTTCCCCGCACCACGCGCTTTCCGAAGGGCACGCTCTGCCCGAGCTGTGGGCGAAGATCCAGCAGGCCCGCCGGGACGGCTACGCCCGCGTCCGCGAGGAGTTCGAGGAGGGCCTGGTCGGGGTGTCGGCCCCGATCCGGGACTTCCGCGGCCGGGTCGCCGCCGCGCTGAACGTCTCCGCGCCCGCCGGACGGCTCGGGGACCGTCTCGACGCCGCGGGCCGCGTCACCGCGGAAGCCGCCGCGCGGGTCTCCGCGCAGCTCGGCTGGGACGAGCAGCCGAAACCGCCGTCCACCGCGCGGCTCACCTGACGAGTCTCCACAGTGGATGGTCGGCGGCTCCCTCCCGGGAGGGGGCGGCTGATACCTCGGCGGGAGGTCCCGGCGCCCGCGCCCGGACAGACTCGGCGCATGACCGCACCACTCACCGGCTCCCCCGCCGTCCGCGTCCCGCCGCGGTGGGCCGTCCTCGCCGCCCACGCCGTTCCGCTGGTCACCCTGCCGTCCGGGATCTGGCGGCTCTTCCTCGCGGCCGGCGTCGACCTCGGGCTGCGGCCGTACCACGCGATCGGGTTCGGCGAAGCCGGCTACATCGTCGGGCTGAGCGTCGTTTCCGAGGCACTGGCCCTGCTCACGCTCGGCCTCGTCCGGCCGTGGGGCGAGCGCGTCCCACGGTGGATCCCCGTGCTCGGCGGGCGCCGGGTCGCGCCGTACGCGGCGATCGTCCCGGCAGCCGCCGGTGCGGTGGCGCTGGCGGTGATCTGGGCGTACGCCTTCCGCGACTTCCCCGGGCTGGGCGCGGTGACGTTCGCGGGGCCGGGCTGGCACGTCCTGCTCGTCGCCTGTTACCTGCCGCTGCTGCTCTGGGCGCCGCTGCTGGGTGCCGTCACGTGGGCGTACTGGCACCGGCGTTGCCGCGACGCCCGGCCATCGGAAAACGGCTGTTTTCCGGAAGAAACCGCCGATGCCGGTGCGAGTTCCGAAACCGGCTGACATCACGTTTAAACGCCGGGAACGGCCGTTCAATGAGCGGCTTACCCGAAAGCGTGCTATTCGATCTCTATGACCGAATCACCGAACTACCCGAACTATCCCGAGTCCGCCGCCGCCGGCCAGCCGGCGGCGGCTCCCGCTCGCCCCAGCACGGTCGAATACGCTTTCTGGGCGTTCATCGCTTCGACCGTCATCGGGCTCGTCGGCGGATTGTTGATCTTCGGAAATCGTGACGCGATCACCGACGCACTGCGCAATTCGAACACGCGGAACGGCGGCGGCCTGACCGAGACGCAGATCGACCAGGCGGTGAACATCGCGATGGTCACCGCCGTCGTGATCGCCGTGATCATCGCCGCGTTGTACCTGCTTTTCGCGTTCAAGCTGCGCGCCGGCCGCAACTGGGCGCGCATCGTGCTCACGGTGCTCACCGCCCTGTCTCTGCTCTCGCTGCTGGTCGGGCAGAGCACGATCGTCGGCTACGTCGGCGTCCTCGCCGCGGTCGCCGGCGTGGTGCTTTCGTTCATGACGCCGTCGAACGCGTACTTCTCGGCGGCCAGGCCGATCCGCTAGGACCGAGCCCGGGCCCGCCTCGGCACCGGCGGGCCCGGTTCGTCGCGCGGACGACCCGCCTGCTGAGGACGAAGGCGCGGCGCGCCGAGAGTTCAGCGGCCGTCCCACGGGCGGCCGGCCAGCAGGTTCGTCACCCAGCGCAGGGCGATCTCGCAGAGCGCCCCTTCGGCGCCGCGGCGGTGGGCGACCACGTCGTCGTCGCACCAGAGCATCAGGGCCGTCGCGCCACCCGCCGTCGGGGTCAGGCCGATCACCCAGCGCCGGTCGCCGAGGGCGAGGATGCGCTCCGCCGTGACCCAGCGCCCGCGCGAGCCGGTCACCGTCCACGCCGGCATCCGGGCCAGCTCCGCGACCGTCCTCGCCCCGCCGTCCATGCCGCCACTGTCGCACGGCGCGACCGCCGAAGCCGGGAAGTCGGAGCTCGACACCGGGATCCTCGGCCACCGACCGCAACGCCGTCACCGTCGGGCACCCCGGCAGCTCCCGCCGTTCCCCTCGCCACCCGGCCGTCGCTCCCGGCCGCCCGTTCGTGATCAGCGCGCATCCCGTCGTCATACCGGCGGCGCACCCCGCGCCCAGCGTTTCCTACCGGCCCGTGGAACCGTCGATCAGCTCGCGCAGGATGTCGGCGTGGCCGGCGTGGCGGCCGGTCTCCTCGATCATGTGGACCAGCGCCCAGCGCATCGACGGCGGCGTCCCGGTGGGGCGGGCGACCGGCTCGGTCAGGTCGGTGCACGCGTCGATGACGGCGTTGGCCTCCTCGACCGCGGCGCGGTAGCCGGCCAAGAGCGAGGCGGCCGTCTCCTCGGGACGCGGCCGGAACGTGCCGGGCCAGTCGGCCGTGTGCTCGCCGAGGAACGTGAAGCGCTCGACGTGGGTCAGGTGCCGCACCAGGCCCAGCAGCGACGTGCCCGACGGCACGCCGGGCGTCCGGGCCTGCGGTTCCGGCACGCCCTCGGCCTTGGCGGCCACCGCGGCGCGCAGCTGGTCGAGGAACCCGCGCAGCACGTCCTTTTCGCCGGGGCCGGTCCGCGGGGGTGGGGTGTCGCGTCGGCGGGGCATGGCGAGTCCTCCTCGGAAGCTCACTGGGCGCGGCGGATCAGCAGCAGGTGGTCGACGACGTCGGCGACCTGCCCACCGGGCCCGGTGGCGCGGCGGGACAGGGCGTCGGCCCGCTCGACGGTCCATTCGCCGGGATCGAGCTCCAGCGAGCGCGCCACCTCTTCCGCGGAGGCGAACCGTGCGTCCTGGTCCCACGACCACGGCACGACCGACCCGTGGTCGACGACCAGCAGCCGGCCGCCCGGAGACAGCGCATGCGCGGCTTGCCGCAGGACACGAGCGCGCGGCAGGGCGAAGGGCGTGTGCAGGTAGTGCGCCGAGACGAGGTCGAAGCGGCCGGCGGGAAAGGTCGAGGCCAGGTCGTGCCGCTCCGCCGTGGCCCGGTCGCCGAGCCCGAGCTCCCGGGAGACTTCGGCCAGGCGGGCGATCGCGACGCCGGAGATGTCGGCCGCCGTCACGCGCCAGCCGCGGCGGGCGAGCCACAGCGTGTCGCCGCCGGCGCCGCTCCCCAGGTCGAGTGCCGTGCCCGGCTCGAGATCGGCGACGACCTCGGTGAGCCGGACGTTCGCCCGAGGATCGGCTCGCGGCGTCGCGTAGTGGTTGTCCCAGAACGTCGTCATGGACCCCACAGTGCCCGGCACGTGCCGAAGTGGCACGGTTTCTTGCGGTTTCGGCAAGATGGCCGGGGTGACCGACGACTTCGAGGACGTCCTGCACGCCGTCGGCCCCCGGCTGCGGGCCCTGCGCCGCCACCGCGGGCTGACGCTGGCCGAGGTCGCCGGCACCACCGGGGTGTCGGAGAGCACGCTGTCGCGGCTGGAGAGCGGGCAGCGGCGGGCCAGCCTGGAACTGCTGCTGCCGCTGGCCCGCGCCTACGGCGTCCCGCTCGACGACCTCGTCGGGGCGCCCCGCACCGGCGACCCGCGCGTCCACCTCACCCCGATCCACCGCTACGGCATGACGTTCGTGCCGCTGTCGCGGCGGCCGGGCGGCATGCAGGCGTACAAGATGCTCATCCCCGGCAGCGACCACCCGCCCGAGCCGGACCACCAGACCCACGACGGCCACGAGTGGCTCTACGTGCTCCACGGCCGCCTGCGGCTGGTCCTCGGCGAGCACGATCTCGTGCTGCCGGCGGGCGAGGCCGCGGAGTTCGACACGACGCTGCCCCACTGGCTGGGGAGTGCCGACGGGAAGGCCGTCGAGCTGCTCATCCTCTTCGGGCAGCACGGCGAACGGGCCCACCTGCGCGCCCGCGCCACCCGTGACTGAGCGGGTGTCCGGGCGGTGTCAGGCCGGTGTCAGGTCACCCGGCGAAGGTGGTCTCAACACACCACAGGGACTACTCCACAAGGGGAACCGCCATGACCGTCTTCACCACGCCGGAACCGATCACCGCCACGCTCACCACCGCCGGCGCCCACGTGCGGATCGCCGCGAGCGAACGGCCGGACACGGTGGTGCGGGTCGAACCCGTGAACAGCGCGAGCAAGTCGGACATCAAGGTCGCCGAGCAGACCGAAGTCGCCTTCGCCGAAGGTGAGCTGACGATCAAGACGAACAAGCCCGGCGCCAAGAGCGGGTCGGTCGCCATCACCGTCGAGCTGCCGGCCGGGTCGGCGCTGGTCCTGGAGACCGCCTGGACGGACGTGCACGCCGACGGCCGGCTGGGCGCCTGCTCGCTGGACATGGCCTCAGGCCGGGTGAAGCTCGCCCACGCCGACGCGCTGCACGGCCGGCTCTCGTCCGGTGAGGTCGAGGTCGGCCACGTCGCCGGGACCGCCGACCTCGACGGCGGCACGGCCGGTGTCCGGATCGGCGAGGCCGGGGGCACGCTCCGGTACGTGGGCGCGAGCGGCCGGGTGTGGCTCGGCCGAGCGCACTCCGACGTCGACTTCACCGGTTCCGGCGGCAGCTTCACCGTCGACCACGCCGACGGCAGTGTCTTCGCCAAGGCGGCGAACTGCCCGATCCGGATCGGGCGCATGACGAGCGGCCAGGCGGACCTGACCAACGCCGCGGGCGGCATCGAGGTCGGCATCGCCGCGGGAACCACCGCGTCGGTGGACGCGGACAGCACGAAGGGCGCGGTGCGCAACTCCCTGCCGGAGAACGCGGCCGAGTCCGCGGACCACGTCAAGATCCACGCCCGCACGCGTCTCGGCGACATCGTCATCCACCGCGCGGACGCCTGAGCCGGGATCGATTTCCGGTGAACGCCGCGGCCGGAACCCCGTCCGGCCGCGGATCTCCCAGAGTTCTCCCAGAACCTCCCAGGAACCGGCCAGGCGGGCGGGCCAGGCTCGCCGCCATGACCACCATCGAAGTACGCGGCCTGACCAAGCGGTACGGCCCCGACACCGTCGTGGACGACCTGTCGTTCACCGTGGCGCCCGGGCAGGTCACCGGGTTCCTCGGGCCGAACGGGGCCGGCAAGTCCACGACCATGAAGATGATCCTGGGCCTCGCCGCGCCGACCCGGGGTTCCGTCAGCGTCGGCGGGCGCCGCTACCGCGACCTTCCCGTGCCCCTGACCGAAGTCGGCGCGTTGCTCGACGCCGGCGCCGTCCACGGTGGCCGGAAAGCCGGCGATCACCTGCTGGCGCTCGCGGTGAGCAACGGGCTCCCCCGCCGCCGCGTCGGCGAGGTGCTCGCCCGGACCGGCCTGGAAGGCGTGGCCGGGAAACGGGCCGGCGGGTTCTCCCTCGGCATGCGCCAGCGCCTCGGCATCGCGGCGGCGCTGCTCGGCGACCCGCGCGTGCTGATCTTCGACGAGCCGGTGAACGGGCTCGATCCCGAAGGCATCCGGTGGATCCGCGACTTCATGCGCTCGCTCGCCCGTGAAGGCCGCGCGGTGCTGGTGTCGAGCCACCTCATGAGCGAGATGGCGCAGACCGCCGACCACCTCGTCGTCATCGGCCGGGGCCGGCTCGTCGCCGACACGGCCGTGAGCGAGCTCGTGCGCGGCGAAGGCACCGTGCTCGTCCGCACGCCGGACACCGGTTTCGGGCGGCTGCTGGTCACCGCCGGCGCCACCGTGCGCGAAGGAGTCGAGGCCTCGCTCGTCGTCTCCGGCCTGACGAGCGGGGAGATCGGCAAGCTCGCGGCCTACCACGGCGTCGCGCTCGCCGAACTCACACCGCAGCGCGTCTCCCTCGAAGACGCCTTCATGGAGCTCACCAAGGACAGCGTCGAGTACGAAGGAGCGAACGCGTGACCTTCGCCCATTCCGTCCACGCCGAGTGGATCAAGCTCCGCAGCCTGCGCTCGACCTGGTACACCGTGGCGTGCCTCTTCGGGGTGGGGCTCGGCATCACGGCGCTGGCCATGAACGCCGCCGCGAAGACCTACGCCGAGGACCCGCAATCCTGGGACCCCACCAACCGCAGCCTGACGTCGTACATCGTCGCGCAGCTGATCATCGGGGTGCTGGGCATCCTGATCGTCACCTCCGAGCACGCGACCGGGCTGATGCAGACGTCCCTGATCGCGACACCCCGCCGGAACCGGCTGCTGGCGGCCAAGGTCGTCGTGGCCGTCGGTGTCGCCGTGGTGGCGGGCCAGGTGCTGATGTTCGGCGCCTTCTTCCTCGGCCAGACCGTCCTGGCCGCCCAGGACCTGCCGCACGCGCGGTTCGGCGACCCCGGCGTGCTCTCCGCCGTGACGGGCGGCGGGCTCTACCTGGCCGCGATCGCGTTGCTCGCGGTCGGGCTCGGCACGCTCATGCGCGCCACCGCGGGCGCACTCGCCACCCTCGTCGGGATCGTCTTCCTGGTGCCCGCCCTCGCCGGTCTCTTCCCGGCGTGGCTGCGCGGGATGTTCTTCTACTGGCCCACCCTCGGCGCGTCCGCGGTCTTCAAGACGGTTCCCGACCCGGACTTCCCGCACCCGTGGCTGAACCTGGCCGGGATGTGCGCGGGGGTCGCGGTCGTGCTGGCCGTCGCGTTCGCGGTGTTCCGGCGCCGGGACGTCTGATGCGGGAGGTGTCCCGGGGCCTGGCCGCCGCCGTCGCCGCGCTGCTCGCCATGGCGGGGGTCGCGGCGGCCGGCCTGGCCCTCCTCGGCACCGGCGGCGCCGGGCTCACCGCGGCGGTCGTCGCGCTGGCCGTGGGCGCCCCGGTGGACGTCGAGGCGATGCCGGCAGGCGGGCTCCCGGTCGCCCTGCACGGCGGCCTGCACGTGATCCCGCTCGGGGTTTCCCTGGTGGGCGCGGTGGTTCTGGGTTGGCTGCTGAGTCGCCGTGACGGCGAGTTGCTCGTCCGTGGCGCCGTGGCGACAGTGGCGTTCTCCGTGGGACTTGCGGTGATCACGTTACTGGCCAAGGGAAATCTCGCGCTTCCGGCAGGCGCCGGCGGGCCGAAGGGCTGCGTTTCCACCGGGTCGAGGCTGCCGTTGCCCGGTCACCTGGACGCCGGGTTCTCCGTGGCCGTCGGACCGGCGGTGCTGGGCGCGGCGATCTTGGCGCTCGCCGTTGTCGGCGCGTGCTGGCTCATGACGCGGTTTCCGTTCGTGGCAAAGGGTTTTCGCGTGCTGCGGTGGCCGGTGGCCGTGCTCGTCGCCGGGTGCACCGCCGCTGCCGGGGCGTTCGGCGGCGCCGCGGCGGCCGGGGGTGTGCTGCTCGTCCTCCCCCAGCTGGTGACCGGCGCCGTGCTGCTGGGGCTCGGCGTGCCGTGGACGGTGGACCCCGCGCTCCCCTGCGTGCCGGATCTCGGGCACTTCACGCCCGGGCTCTGGGTGTCCGGCGCACTTCTGCTGGTCTCCGTCCTCGTCCTCGTCGTCCGCCGCGGCCGCCCGCTGCGCCGGGCGGCGGCCGTCAGCGCGGTGACGGGTGGCGTGGCGGTCGTCATGACGCTGCTCTCGTGCGTTTCGGCCGACGTCTCGGTAACCGCGTTCAGCTTCTCGGTGCCGGTCCTGGACGTACGGCTCACCGCGAACCCGCTGCTCGCGCTCGCGGCCGGCGCGCTCGCCGGGTTCGCGGGCAGCCTGGTTCTCAGCGCGCTCTCCGTATCCTCGCCGGCATGGAAGCGATGAGTGCCGAACGGCTGCTGGTGGTCGACGACGAAGCCACCGTCCGCGAGCTGCTGTCGGCCGCGCTCCGGTTCGCCGGGTTCCGGGTGACGTCCGCGGCGACGGCGGGCGAAGCCGTCGCCGCGGCCACCGCGGAACCACCGGACCTGGTGCTGCTCGACGTCATGCTGCCGGACCTGGACGGCTTCGAGGTGGTCCGGCGGCTGCGCGAGCGGCGCATGCCGGTGCCGGTTCTGTTCCTCACCGCGCGGGACGGGCAGGCCGACAAGGTGACCGGCCTGTCCCTGGGCGCCGACGACTACGTGACGAAGCCGTTCGACCTGGCGGAGCTGATCGCGCGGATCCGCGCGATCCTCCGCCGGACCGCCGGGCACCCCGCCGACGTCCTGGCAGTGGGCACCCTCGCCCTCGACGCCGAAGGCCACCAGGTCACGCGCGCGGGAAAGCCCGTGCGCGTGTCCGCCACGGAGTTCCGGCTGCTGCGCTACCTGATGGAGAACGCCGGCCGCGTGGTGTCCAAGGCGCAGATCCTCGACCGCGTGTGGCGCGACGACTTCGGCGGCGACGCCAGCATCGTCGACACCTACATCTCCTACCTCCGAAGGAAAGTGGACATCGAGGAGCCCAAGCTGATCCACACCGTGCACGGCGTCGGCTACGTGCTGCGGGAGCCCCGGCGGTGAGGCGGCTGTCGCTGCGGGCCCGGCTGCTCCTGCTCACCGCGGGCCTGCTGCTGGCCGGCCTGACCCTCGTCAGCACACTCGTCTCCGGCCGGCTGGAACAGTTCCAGCTCGACCGGCTCGACGGCCAGCTCCGGTCGATGACGGAGCTCATCTCGCGGGCGGCGGGCCCGCCGCCGGCCGAGACCCCCGCCGTGCGGCCGGATCTCGTCGACCCCGCGCTCGACCTGTTCGGCACCCCGTACGTCGTCTACCTGGACGCGAGCGGCGCGGTCGCGGGCGGCCTGCACTCTTCGCGGGTGGCCGGCGCGACGCTGCCGCCGTTCGACGCGCTGCGCACGGTCCCCACCGACGGGACGGCCGTGGACCTGAGCGCCGCCGACGGGTCGCAGCGCTGGCGAGCCGTCGCGCGCCCGGCGCTGCGCTGGGGCGGGACGGTGGTTTCGGCCGCGCCGCTCGCCGAAGCCGACGCCACGATCACCCAGCTGCGGGTGAGCAGCCTGGTCACCGGCGCCGGGTTGCTCGTGGTGCTGACGGCGGCCGGCTGGTTCGCCCTCGGCCGGGGCCTGCGGCCGCTGCGCCGCATCGAGCACACGGCGGCCGCGATCGCCGGCGGCGACCTCACCCGGCGGGTGCCGGTCCTCGCGTCACCCGGGACGGAGATCGGGCACCTCGCGGCGTCGCTCAACACCATGCTCGGCCAGCTGGAAGGGGCCTTCGCCGACCGGGCGGCGTCCGAGGCGCGGATGCGCACGTTCGTCGCGGACGTCAGCCACGAGTTGCGCACGCCGTTGTTCGGCATCAAGGGGTCGACGGAGCTCTACCGGATGGGCGCGCTGCCCGAAGCGTCCGATGTGGACGCCGCGATGCACCGCATCGACCGCGAAGCGACCCGGCTCACGGCGCTCACCGAGGACCTGCTGCTGCTCGCCCAGCTCGACGAGGCCCCCGAGGACCAGCTCGACCGCGCACCGATGGACCTGCGCACCCTCGCCGTCGACGCCCGGCACGACCTGCGGACCCTGGATCCCTCCCGCGAGGTCGCCCTGACCGGGCCGGGCGGGACCGGGTTACCGGGCCCGGCCCCGGTCGACGGGGACGAAGCCCGGCTGCGGCAGGTGGTGACCAACCTGGTGGGCAACGCGGCCGCCCACACCCCACCGGGCACGCCGGTCCGCATCGGCGTCGGCACGGCGGAGGGGCGCGCGGTGCTGGAGGTGGCGGACGACGGCCCGGGGATGACGGCCGAGCAGGCGGAGAAGGTGTTCAACCGCTTCTACCGGGCCGACCGGTCGCGGACCCGCACGGGTGGCGCGGACGCGGGCCTGGGGCTGTCGATCGCGCGGTCGCTGGCCCGGGCGCACGGCGGGGAGGTCGAGCTGGAAACCGTCCTCGGGGAAGGCGCCCTCTTCCGGCTCGCCTTGCCGCTGCCGGCCCCGGATTGAGCGCTACTCACCGGTGAAGTCGATCAGCACCTTCGAGGCCACCGCGCGGTCGCCGGCGACGTCGAAGGCCGCGACCGCTTCGGCGACCGGGAACCGGTGGGTGACCACCGGGTCCACCGGCAAGCCGCCGGCCAGCAGCGTGAGGGCGTCGTCGAACTCGGTGTCGAAGCGGAACGCGCCGGTCAGCGTGATCTCGCGCGTCACCACGACGTTGCCCGGGAAGCCCGTCTCGCCGGTCGGGAGCAGCCCGAGCAGGACGACCGTGCCACCACGGCGGATCCGGGCCACGCAGGTCGCGAGGCCCGCCGGGGCGCCGGACGCCTCGATCGCCACGTCGGCGTCCGCCGGCCAGGCCGGGTCGTCCGGACGGTCGGCGGGCACCGTCGACGTCGCGCCGACCAGCTCGGCGACCTTCAGCGGCTGCGGAAGCAGGTCGCTCACGACGACCTCCGCCGCGCCCGCGTGCCGCAAGGCGGCCACGACCAGGCAGCCGATCGGCCCGGCGCCGGTGACGAGGACCCGCTTGCCACGGACGTCCCCCGCCCGGCGGACCGCGTGCAGCGCCACCGACAACGGCTCGGCCAGCACGGCCCGATCGAGGGAGAGCCCGGCGGGAAGGACGCGGACCTGGCCGGCGGGCACCACGAGCCGCCGCGTGAACCCGCCCTGGACGTGCGGGGTGCGCGCCGCGCTGCCGAGGTAGCGGGACCGGGCGCAGACGTTCCGGTGGCCTTCCCGGCACTCTCGGCACTCGCCGCAGGGCGTCGCCGGGTGGACCGCCACCGGGTCCCCTTCCGCCGGGCCGGTCACCCCGGGCCCGAGGGCCGCGACGTGGCCGACCACCTCGTGCCCGAGCACCATCGGCTCGCGCACGGTGAAGTCGCCGACCGCGCCGCGGTGGTAGTAGTGCAGGTCGGACCCGCAGATCCCGCCGTACGCGACCGCGACCGCCACCTCACCCGGACCGGGCTCGGCCGGGACGCGGTCCTCGATCCGCAGATCGCCCGCTCCGTGCACGACGCACGCTGTCGAAGAAGAAGTCATCGAACCCACCTCAGAGCACCGAGAGCATGCCGCCGTCGACGTACAGCAGCTGCCCGTTGACGAACGCGGACGCGTCGGACGAAAGGAAGACGAGCGCGCCGACGAGGTCTTCGACGCGACCCCAGCGCCCGGCCGGCGTGCGGCCGCGCACCCAGGCGCTGAACTCCTCGTCGGCGACCAGCGCGGCCGTCAGCTCGGTCTCGAAGTACCCGGGCGCCAGGCCGTTGACCTGGATGCCGGCCGGCCCGAGGTCGGCACACATCCCCTTGGTCAGCAGCTTCAGCCCGCCCTTGGTCGCGGCGTACGGCGCGATGCCCGGGCGGACGGTTTCGCTCTGCACCGAACAGATGTTGACGATCTTCCCGCGGCCGCGGGGCTGCATCCGGCGGGCGACCTCACGCCCGACCAGGAACGCGCTGCTGAGGTTCGTGTCGAGCAGCCGGTACCAGTCCGCGTCGGAGAACTCGGTGAACGGCGCCCGGTGCTGGGCCCCGGTGTTGTTCACCAGGATGTCGAGCGGCCCGGCCCGGTCCTCGACGCGGGCGATGCCCTCGGCCACCGCGGCCGGTTCGGTGACGTCGAACGGTGCGGAAAGGACCGTCCCGACGTCGGACAGCTCCTTCTCGGCGCGCTCCAGCGCGGTGCGGTCACGGCCGTTGAGGACGACCACGCAGCCCGCTTCCAGGAGCCCGCGCGCCAGTGCGAAGCCGATTCCGCGGCTGGAGCCCGTCACGAGCGCGACGCGGCCGGCGATGTCGAACAGCGGATGGCTCGTCACGCGGGCACCGCCTCGGGGATCGGGGTGCGGGCGGGCCGCCCGGCGAGGACGTCGAGGAGGTTGTCGACGGCCAGGTCGACCATCGCCGCGCGAGTCGCCTCGGTGGCCGACCCGACGTGCGGCAGCGCGACGAGCCGGTCGGCCGCGACGAGGTCGGCCACGTCGGCGCCAAGGGGTTCGCGCTCGAAGACGTCGAGCCCGGCCGAGTGGAGAACGCCGGAGCGCAGCGCCGCCAGCAGCGCGGCTTCGTCGACGACGCCGCCGCGGGAGGTGTTCACCAGCGTGGCCGTCGGTTTCATGGTCCGCAGCTCGGCGGCGCCGATGAGGTGCCGGGTGGCCGGGGTCAGCGGCACGTGCAGGGAGACGACGTCGGACTCCGCCAGCAGCGCCGGCAGGGGGACGCTGTCCGGGGCGGCCGGGTCGTGGTGCAGCACGCGCATGCCGAACCCGGCGGCGCGACGCGCCATCGCGCGGCCGATCTGCCCGTACCCGACCAGGCCGAGCGTCGCGCCGTGGACGTCCAGGCCGAGGTAGCCGTCCATCGCGAAGTGGGTCCACCCGCCGGAAGTGAGGCTGTCGCGGGCCGGGCCCAGCCGGCGGCGCGCTTGCAGGACGAGCGCGAACGCCAGGTCGGCGGTCGTTTCGGCCAGCACGCCCGGGGTGTGCGTGACGACGACGCCGCGCTCGCGGGCGGCGGCCTGGTCGACCGCGTCATAGCCCATGCTGGCCAGGCTCACCACGCGCAACGCGGGACCCGCGGCGTCGAGCAGGGCCGCGTCGACGTGGTCGTTGCCCAGGCACAGGATGCCGGCCACCCCGGGGGCCAGCCGGGCGAGGTCGCCCGGCTGGGGACGGCCGGCGCCGGTCCAGCGGACCAGGTCCACGTGGGCGCCGAGCCGGCCGAGGCCGGTGCCGGGAAGATCCCCTCGGGTGCTGAGCACACGCTGCTTCACATTCGCTCCTCGGGCCGGGAATCCGATCTCCGGAAAACATTAGGCAGCGCGGTGCCGGGCCGACAAATAGCGATTTACGGTGGCGTGATGCGTTCGCCTTATCGCTGTTCTTCTTCGTCGAACGCGGTGATCAGTTCATGGAAGAGGTCGTGGACGACCAGGGCCGGCTCCGACAGCGGCTGGTGGTCGGACGTGCACAGCGAGAGCTGGACCTCGATCGCCGGGGCGATGCGCCGGACGACCAGACCGCTGACGTCGAGGATCGCGCGCGCCGCCGACCAGGGCAGCACGGTCGCGCCCAGGTCCGCCGTCACGGCGTTGACCAGGGTCAGCGCCGATTCGATCTCGCCGACCACGCGCGGGGCGAGCGACGCCTGCGCGAACGCGGCGTCGACGACCTGGCGGATGGTGTGGATCCGGCTCGGCAGCAGCAGGTCCACCTCGGCGAGCTCTTCCACCGTGACCTCCTCCCCCGCTGCCGGCCCGGTGCCCGCCGAGATCAGCAGCAGGTCCTCGGTGCGCATCGGCTCGAACTGAACGCCGCGGATCGGGCCCGCGCCGTAGATGAACGCCATGTCCATCCGGCCGGTCATGATGGCTTCGCTGATCACGCCGCCGAAGTTTTCGTTGATGTGCAGGACGATCTCGGGATAGCGCTCCCGCACCGCGCGCAGCAGCGGCAGTGCCAGCGCGGCGCCGGTGCTGTAGGGGGCCAGGCCGACCGACACGCTGCCGGCCGGCGCGCGGCCGCCGACGTCCACCGCCGCGTGGGCCTGCTCGACCTGGCGCAGGATGAGCTGCGCGTGCCGGTACAGCGCACGGCCCGCCTCGGTCGGCACCACTCCGCGCTTGCTGCGGATCAGCAGCCGCTGCGCGAACTCCGTCTCGAGCGTCGACACCTGCTGGCTGAGCGCCGGCTGCGCGATGTGCAGGATCGCCGCCGCGCGGGTGATGCTCCCCGCGTCGACGATCTTGACGAACGAGTACAGGCGCCTGGTGTCCACAGTGTTCCTCCCGGTGCGAGCCGAGCGTCATCGTACGGGGCCGGGGTCATAGCGAACCGCGATCACGTCAGCCGGAACGGGTATTTGCCGCCCTCCCGACCGGGGATTACCGTCACCGAAACGCGCTTTCACCGGCGGCCCGAAATGCTTCCGGGCCGAGGCTCTCCCGTGCTTTCCGGAGGCTCTTCATGACCGCGAAAATCGATCTCGTCGCCGATCTCGGCGAGGGTTTCGGCGCCTACACCCTCGGCGACGACGAGGCACTGCTCGACATCGTCAGCTCCGCCAACATCGCTTGCGGCTTCCACGCCGGCGACCCGTCCATCATGGACACGACGGTCCGCCGGTGCGTGGCGCGGGACGTCGGGGTCGGCGCCCACCCGGGCTTCCCCGACCTGGCCGGGTTCGGCCGGCGAGCCATGGACCTCACCGCGGACGAGGTGCGCACCGCCGTGCTCTACCAGGTCGGCGCGCTGCGGGCGTTCGCCGCCGCGCACGGCACCCGGGTGGCGCACGTCGCGCCGCACGGCAGGCTCGGCAACCTGGTCGCCACGCGCGCGGACTACGCGGCGGCCGTCGCCGAAGCCGTCGTCTCGCTGGACCCGGGCCTGATCGTGCTGGCCCAGGACGGCGAACTCGCCGACGCGGCCCGCGCGCGCGGCCTGCGGGTCGCGATCGTCGGGATCGCGGACCGCGCCTACCGCGACGACGGAACCCTGGTGCCCCGCGGTGAGCCGGGCGCAGTCCTGCACGAGCCGGCGGAGATCGCGGCCCGCGCCGTCCGGCTGGTCACCGAAGGAGTCCTGGAAACCGTCGGCGGCTCGGAGCTGAAGGTCGCCTGCGACACCGTCCTCCTGCACGGCGACACCCCGGGCTCCGTCGCCGTCGCGCGCCGGGTGCGCGACGACCTGCGCGCCGCCGGCGTCACCGTCGAAACCCTGGGCGGCTGAGGTGGACCACGGCCTGCGCATCCGGGACGCCGGCGACTCCGCCGTCATGGTGACGGCTTCGCACGGCGACGAGGCGCACCGGTGGGAAACGGTGCACGCCCTCGCCGACGCCCTCGAGACGGCCGGCATCGACGGCGTCCACGGCCTCGTCCCCACCTACGACACCCTGCTCGTCGAGTTCGACTGCGTCCGCGTCGGCCACGTCGTCGTCCGCCGGGCCATCGCCCAGGCGGCCGGGGCGGCGCGGTCCCGGCTCGCGGCACCCGCCCGGTTCGTCGTGCCGGTGGTCTACGGCGGCGACCACGGCCCCGACCTGGCGATCGTCGCGGAGCGGCTCGGACTGTCCGAACAGGACGTGATCGACGCGCACAGCGGCGAAGATCTGGTGGTCCGCTGCCTCGGCGCGCCGGTCGGAGCGCCCATGATGGACGGTCCGGCCTTCGGCAAACCCGTGCCCCGCCTGGCTTCCCCGCGCACGAGCGTGCCCGCCGGCTCGGTCGCGGTCGCCGGGCGCCAGGCCGTGATCTGCCCGCTGCCCTCCCCCGGCGGCTGGCCGCTGCTCGGCCGCACCCCGCTGCGGGTGCTGGACCTCGGCGCCGACCGCCTGACCGCCTACCGGCCGGGCGACCGCTTCCGGTTCGTCCCGATCGACGCCACCGAGTGGTCCCGGTACGCCGGGCGGCCGCTGGAGGCCGTCGATGCCTGACACCCTCACCGTCACGCGGGCGGGCCACGCCGTCGTCCAGGACCTGGGCCGGTTCGGCCGGTCCCGGTCGGGACTGCCGGTCAACGGCGCGCTCGACCAGTACTCGGCCCGCGTCGCCAACGTGCTCGTCGGCAACGCCGAGAACGCGCCGCTGGTCGAGATCACCGCGCTCGACTTCGGCTGCACCGCTTCGGCCGACGTGCTCGTGGCCGTCACCGGCGCACCCGCCGAGGTGACCGTGGACGGTTCGCGGCGAGCCCGGTGGGAGCCGTTCACCGTCCACGCCGGACAGACCCTCCGGATCGAGGGCATCCGCGACGGCCTGCGCGTCTACCTCGCCGTGCACGGCGCCGTGACCGCGACCTACCTGCTCGGCAGCTGTGCCCCGGACACGATCCTCGGGTTCGGCCGCCGGCTCCACGAGGGCGACGAACTCGCCCTGACCGCCCGGCTCCCGCCGCTGGAGCACCCCGTGTTCCGGCACCCGGTGTTCCGCCTGCGCCCACCGGTGCCGCGGTTCGGCGAGCCGTGGACCGTCGACGTCACCGACGGTCCCGACGTCGCCGACTTCGGGGCCAGTACCGGACGGCTGTACGCCGAGCCGTTCACCGTCACCGCCCGCAGCAACCACGTCGGCCTGCGCCTGGCCGGCCCGGTCCCCCGCCGGGAGACCACCGGCGAGGTCCTCTCCCGCGGCGTGCCGGTCGGCGCCGTCGAGGTCCCCGCCGGCGACGAGCTGCTCGTCCTGCACCGCGGCCGCGGGGTCACCGCCGGCTACCCCGTGCTCGCGGTCGTCACCACCACCGGCCTGTCCGCCCTCGGCCAGGCCCGGCCCGGGCAGACCGTCCGGTTCCGGCGCCGCACCGTCGAAGATGCCGTCTCCGCGCGGATTTCCCAGCACCACGCCATCCGGGCACTCCACCGTCGAGTGTCCACAGTGTTCCACGCCCTCCGCATCCCCGTCCCCGCCCACTGAGGAGACCATGATGAGTACCGTGGCCGCACACTCCGACTCCCCCGTCGTCGACGCCAGGACCGCGCGCCGCATCACCGCGGCCGGCTGCGTCGGCATCTTCGCCGAGCTCTACGACAACGGCATCTTCGGCTTCATGGCCGCGACCCTGGCCACGGTCTTCTTCCCGGACTCGCAGAACGCCGTCATGCTGGTGTTCATCGGCTACGCCGTGTCGTTCTTCTTCCGGCCGCTCGGCGGCATCATCTGCGGCCAGCTCGGCGACCGCATCGGCCGCCAGCGGATGCTGGTGTTCGTCATCCTGCTGATCAGCGTGGCCACCGCGGCGATCGGCGTCCTGCCGAGCTACGCCGCGATCGGCGTGGCCGCCCCGATCCTGCTGCTTCTGCTGCGGGTGCTGCAGGGCTTCTCGGTCGGCGGCGAGGCCGCCGGGGCGATGACGTTCCTCGCCGAGCACGCGCCGGAAGGCAAGCGAGGTCTCTACACGAGCTTCGCGCAGATCGCGTCGTTCCTCTCGCTGCTGACCGGCACGCTGATCGCGGCCGCGATGACCAGCGGCCTTGGCGCGCAGCGGATGCACGACTTCGGCTGGCGCATCCCGTTCCTGCTGGCCGTACCGCTGGGCCTCACCGGCATCTACATCCGGCGGCGGATCAGCGACACCCCGCGGTTCACCCGCCTCAAGGAGGAGGGCGGTCTGTCGGCCAACCCGCTCAAGGAGGCGTTCTCCTCCCCCGAGCACCGGCGCGCGATGCTGCTCGCGCTGTTCATCCCGCTGATGAACGGCTCCGGCTACTACGTCCTGTTCACCTTCATGCCGACCTTCATGAGCAAGAACCTGAAGTTCGGCACGGTTTCGGGCCTGCTGGTCACGGCGTCGAGCCTGGTCGCGATCTCCGTCGCCATCCCCTTCATGGGCAAGCTGTCCGACCGCGTCGGGCGCAAGAAGGTCCTGCTCGGCGCGGCCGCCGCGATGATCGTCGCCGGTATCCCGTGCTACGCGCTGATCGCCACCGGTTCGGTCGGGCTCGCGATCCTCGGCGCCTGCGTGATGGCCGTGATCTTCGCCGGCCACACCGGCGTCATCCACATCCTGCTGGTCGAGCTGTTCCCCACCCGTGTCCGGTACTCCGCCTACGGCCTGGGCTACAACATCTCCTCCGCGCTGTTCGGCGGCACCGCTCCCCTGCTGATGACCTACCTCATCGCCCAGACGCACAACGTCTACGTGCCCGCGTTCTACGCCGTGCTCACCGCGCTCGGCACGCTGATCGCCGTCTCGCGGGTGCAGGACCGCGCGCACGTCCCGCTGCGCGACGCCTGATCCCGGTTCCCGCCCCCCACCGATTCCGGAGGACTCCCATGCCCTTTTCCGACTATTCCACCGCGCTGGTCACCGGCGCCTCGACCGGGATCGGCGCCACGGTCGTCGAGCGCCTGGCGAAACAGGGCCTGCGGGTCCACGCCGTCGCCCGCGACACCGAGCGCCTGAACGAGCTGGCCGAGCGCACCGGCTGCATCCCGCACGCGCTGGACCTCACCGACACCGCCGCGCTGACCGAGCTGACGCGGGGCCTCGAGATCGACGTCCTCGTCAACAACGCCGGGGTGTCGAGGACCGGCAACATCCTGACCGTCGACGAGTTCGGCGTCGACGAGCTCGTCGCGGTCAACGTCCGGGCCGTGCTGCACCTGGTGCGGCTGCTCATGCCGGGCATGGTGGAACGCGACCGGGGCCACATCGTCAACATCAGCTCGATCGCCGGGGTCTACAACTTCGGCGGCAACACCGTCTACCACGCGACGAAGGCGGCGGTGCACACGATCTCCCGGCAGCTGCGGGTGGACGGGTTCGGCAAGCGGGTACGCGTCACCGAGATCTGCCCGGGCCGCGTCGAGACCGAGATCTTCGGCAGGCTGCTCGGCGACATGGACGCGGCGCAGCGCGAGTTCTACGACGGCTACGAATCCCTCAAGCCCGAGGACATCGCCGACGCCATCGAGTTCGCCGTCGACTCGCCGCGGCACGTCAACATCGGCCACATCGAGATCCTGCCGACCTTCCAGGTACCGGGCGGGCTGGAGTTCGAACGGCGGAGCGACGCATGACCCTCGCCCAGCGCGTCACCCGCATCCAGCCCTCACCCAGCACCGCGGCCGCGCAGCGGGTCCGGGAACTGCGGTCGGACGGCGTGCGGATCGTCGACCTGACCGTCGGCGAACCGGACTTCGACACCCCCGAACACGTGAAAACCGCAGCGGTGGAAGCGATCCGGCGGGGCGACACGAAGTACACGCCCGTGAACGGCACGCCGGAACTGCGGCGCGCGATCGCCGCGAAGCTCGCCCGGCGGCACGGCCTCGACGTCCCGCTCGACCGGATCGCCGTGGGCGGCGGCGCGAAGCAGGTCATCTTCCTCGCGCTGACGGCCACGGTGGACCGCGGCGACGAGGTGATCGTCCCGGCGCCGTACTGGGTGTCCTACCCGGACATGGTGCTGGCCAACGACGGCACCCCGGTCGTCGTCGCCTGCCCGGCCGAGCGGGGCTTCAAGCTGACCGCCGACGCGTTGCGTGCCGCGATCACCCCGCGGACGGGCTGGCTGGTCCTCAACACCCCGGGAAACCCCACCGGGGCGAGCTACACGCACGCGGAGCTGGGCTCGCTGGCCGAGGTCCTCCTGGACCACCCGCACGTCCGGGTGCTGACCGACGAGATCTACGACGAGATCCGGTACGAGCCGGGGACGGCGGCCACCCTCACGCAGGTGGAGCCGCGGCTCGCGGACCGCGTCCTGATCACCAACGGCGTCTCGAAGACGTACGCGATGACGGGCTGGCGCATCGGCTACGGCGCCGGCGCGCCCGACGTCGTCGCGGCGATCAACAAGCTGCAGTCCCAGATCTCGTCGTGCCCGTCGTCGATCTCCCAGGCCGCGGCCGTCGCGGCGCTCGACGGGCCGCAGGACTTCGTCGAGGAGACCGTGGCGGTCTACCGGACCCGGCGCGACCGGACGGCCAAGCTGATCGACGCCGTCCCACTGCTCTCGTGCACACCGCCCGACGGCGGGTTCTACCTCTTCGTCGACTGCGCCGGCACGTTCGGGCACCGCACGCCGGACGGCACGGCGATCCGCACTGACGCGGACTTCGCGCGCTACCTGCTCGAAGCGGAGCAGGTGGCCGTGATCCACGGCGAGGCCTACGGATCGCCCGGCTACTTCCGCATCTCCTTCGCCACGTCCGACGAGGTGCTCGCCGAAGCGTGCACCCGCATCGCGCGCGCCTGCGCCGCCCTCACCCAGGAGCCGTCATGACCGAGTTCGACCGTCCCGACCCGGCCCTGGTGAAGGAACTGGGCCGGCATTCCGCGGCCACGATCCACGAAGCGCAGGGCCGCCGCGGGGCGCTGGCGTCGTCGATCAAGCCGGTCGACCACCGGATGTCGCTGTGCGGCCCGGCGTTCACGGTGCGCTGCGCCCCGCGCGACAACCTGATGCTGCAGGTCGCGATCGCCTCCGCCCGGCCGGGCGACGTCGTGGTGGTCTCCGCCGGTGAGTACGCCGAAGCCGGCTCGTTCGGCGACGTGCTGGCGAACGCCTGCCTGGCCAAGGGCATCGCCGGCCTCGTCACCGACACCGGCGTGCGGGACACGGCGGAGCTGCGGGCGCTCGGGTTCCCGGTGTTCTCCTACAGCGTGTCCATCAAGGGGACGGTCAAGGAGACGGTGGGCCCGCTGGCCGAGCCGGTCCTGATCGGCGGCGAGCTGGTCCGCCCGGGCGACGTCGTCCGCGGCGACGCCGACGGGGTGGTCGTGGTCCGGCAGGAGGAGCTCGGCGAGGTCATCGAGGCCTCGCAGGCCCGTGAGGCGGCCGAAGCGGAGTACATCGCGGCGTACCGCGCCGGGAAGTCGGTGATCGAGGTCAGCCGCCTCGCCCCGGTCCTCGAGGCCAAAGGGTTCACCGCGGGCTAGACGTCGATGTGGGAGCCCATGATCACCGTGCGGTCCCGGGGCAGGCCGAAGTACTCCGCGGCGTCCGCGGTGATGTAGGACGTCGCGATGAACAGCCGCTTGCGCCAGCCCGCCATCGTCGGCTCCGGGCCGCGCTGGAGCTCGATCTTGGACAGGAAGTACGACGCCTCGTCCAGCCGCAGCCGCCCTTCGGTCTGCGCTGGGTCGAGCAGGGCCAGCGCGCCTGGGACGTCCGGGGTCTCCATGTAGCCGTAGCGCGCGGTGACGAACACGATCCCGTCGTCGGCGTGGCCCAGGTCCTCGACGCTCACCCGCTCCTCGGCCGGCACGCGCGGGACCGGCTCGGTCTCCAGCGACAGGATCACGACCTGCTCGTGCCGCACGTGGTTGTGCTCGGCGTTGGCGCGCAGGGCCAGCGGTGCCGTGCGGCCGCCGCGGTTGAGGAACACGGCCGTGCCGGGGACCCGCTGCGTCGGTGTCTCCCGGTCGCTCAGCTCGTCGATGAACTCGCGCAGCGGCCCCTCGCGGCGTTCTCGCTCGGCGGTGACGATCCGGCGGCCGCGCTGCCACGTCGTCATGATCGTGAACGCCGTGAGGCCGATCAGCAGCGGGAGCCACGCGCCGTGCACGAGCTTGGTCAGGTTGGCCGCGACGAACAGCAGGTCCACGGTCAGCAGGACGGCCGCGCCGGCGCCGAGCAGCCAGCGCGGGGTCCCCCACCTCGACCGGGCGATGAAGAAGAACAGCAGGGTCGTGATGGTGATCGTGCCGGTCACCGCCATGCCGAACGCGAACGCCAGCGCCGTCGAGCTGCGGAACGCGAAGACGAGCGTCAGCACCGAAACCATGAGCAGCCAGTTGATCCACGGGACGTAGATCTGGCCCCGCTCGGTCTCCGACGTGTGCGCGATCCGCAGCCGGGGCAGGTACCCCAGCTGGGCGGCCTGGGCGGCGACCGAGTACGCGCCGGTGATGACCGCCTGGGAGGCGATCACCGTCGCCGCCGTCGCCAGCACCACCATCGGCAGCCGGCCCCAGCTCGGCACGAGCAGGAAGAACGGGCTGCTGATGTTCGCCCCGTCCTCGAGGATCAGCGCACCCTGCCCGAGGTAGCTGAGGACGCACGCGGGCAGGACGAGGAACAGCCAGCCCCGGGTGATGGCCCGCCGGCCGAAGTGGCCCATGTCGGCGTACAGCGCTTCGGCGCCGGTGACCGCCAGCACGACCGCGGCCAGCGCGAAGAACGCGATGTCGAAGTGCCCGGCCATGAACCCGATCGCGTACGTCGGCGAGAGCGCCTTGAGGATCTCCGGGTGCCCGGCGATCCCGGCCACGCCGCACGCGCCGATCACCCCGAACCAGGCGATCATCACGGGCCCGAACACCCGGCCGACCGCGGCGGTGCCCCGCCGCTGCACCAGGAACAGCCCGATGATGATCACGGCGGTGATCGGCACGATCCAGGCGTCGAGGCCGTCGGAGACGACCTTGAGGCCCTCGACCGCGGACAGCACCGAAATCGCCGGGGTGATCATGCTGTCGCCGAAGAACAGGGCGGCGCCGAAGATCCCGAGCCCGGCCAGCACCAGCGCGGTCCGGCCACCTCGCGACCCGCGCCGCAGCTGGGTGATGAGGGCCATGATGCCGCCCTCGCCGTCGTTGTCGGCGCGCATGGCCAGCAGCACGTAGGTGACGGTCACGATGACCAGCACCGACCAGAAGATCAGCGAGACCACGCCGAACACGTTGTCCGCGCTCACCGGGACCGGGTGCGGGTCGCCGGGGCTGAAGACGGTCTGCAGCGTGTAGATCGGGCTGGTGCCGATGTCCCCGAACACGACGCCGAGCGCGCCGACCACCAGCGCCGGCCGCACGGTCTCCTGTTTCACGGGTCCGGACCCTACTGGTCCACTTCGGCCGGACGCGTTCTCCGCGCCGCGCCGCACGAGGGTTCCCCCGAAATTTACGGGTCCTTAGCGCCGGTTCACCCGAGGGAAGTCCGGCGAACGGATGACGTCACCGGCCGCCGTGGCGAGCTACCGTGGCAGGGATGAGCGGATTGAGCGGGCAGACGGTCGTGCTGGTCGGCGGCAGCGCGGGCATCGGCCTGGAGACGGCACGGCTGGCACGCGCCGAGGGCGCCGACGTCGTGCTCACCGGCCGCGACCCCGGCAAGCTCTCGCAGGCCGCGGAAGCCGTGGGTGCGCGGAGCACGGCCGCGTTCGACGCCTCACGACGCGGCCGCGGTGGCGAGCTTCTTCGCGGACCTGCCCGGCACGGTCGACCACGTCCTGATCACCGCGGGCGGCCCGCACTACGGGCCGCTGCTGGAGATGACCGCCGACGACGTGCGCACGGCGCTCGGCGGCCACATCTCGGTCGCGCTCGAGGTCGCCCGCCACGCCGCCCCGAAAGATGCGCCCGGGTGGCTCGCTGCTGCTGATGGGCGGCACCGGCGGCCGCCGCATCGGGCACGGGCTCGGCATCGTCCCGGCCGCGACCGCCGCGCTGCCACCGTTCACCGCGGCCCTGGCGCTGGAGCTGGCGCCGGTGCGCGTCAACCTGATCGCCGCGGGGTTCGTCGACACGCCGTTGTCGGCGACGCTGCTCGGCGACAAGCTGGAGGAGCGCCGGGCCGAGTTGCGGGCGACGCTCCCGATCGGCCGCGTGGTGAGTCCCGCGGACGTCGCCGCGCTGGCGGTCCACCTCATGACGAACACGGCGCTCACGGGCGCGACCTACGACATCGACGGCGGTCAGCAGTTCGTCTGGTGACGCCGGACCGGGCCGAGGGCCTCGACCAGCTCCGCCACCCGGTGGTGCGCCTCCAGTGGGTGACGCAGGCGGCTTTCCGGGTGGATCGTGTAGTGGTTGCGGCGGCCCACGCGCTCGCGTTCGACGTAGCCGTCCGCGATCAGGTCCGCCAGGATGAGCTGCACGCCACGTTCGGTGATGCCGACGCGCTCGGCGATGTCGTGCAGCCGGTGGTCCGGATCCTCCGCCAGGCACAGCAGAACGTGTGCGTGGTTGCTCAGGAACGTCCACGTGGCCATGCGCACAGCTTAGCCGTCCACACTTGACAGACGAAGCACAGTTCGTCATTCTGGAGGAGACGGAGGGGAGTACCCGCCCCGGTCCGGCATCGTCAATCCGGCTGCCCCTGCGCAGACCCGGTGCCGGCGCCACCTTGCGAGGTGGCCGGGAAGACCTCCGGTTCGCCACCGAACCGGAGGAGTGTGCCGTGACCGTCCCCATCTGGGCCTGGGCCGCCGTGCTGGGCGTCATCCTGCTGATGCTCGCGGTCGACCTGTTCGCCCACCGCAAGGCGCACGTCGTCGGCGTCCGCGAAGCGCTGACGTGGTCCGGCGTGTGGGTCGCGCTGGGCGTCGCGTTCGGCGCCATCGTCTGGTGGGTCTGGGGCGCGGAGCTCGCGGGCCAGTACTTCGCCGGCTACGTGATCGAGAAGTCCCTGGCCGTCGACAACGTCTTCGTGTTCGCGATCATCTTCGGCTACTTCGCCGTGCCTCGCGAACACCAGCACCGCATCCTGTTCTACGGCGTCATCGGGGCGCTGGTGTTCCGGGCGGTGTTCATCGCCGCGGGGTCGGCGCTGCTCGCGAGTTTCGCCTGGATCCTCTACGTGTTCGGCGCTTTCCTCGTCCTGACGGGCATCCGGATGGCGCTGCACCGCTCGGGACCGGCGGACTACGAGCAGAACGTCGTCCTGCGCGTGTTCCGCCGGGTCGTGCCGTCGACGGATGTCCACCACGGCAAGAAGTTCCTCGTCCGCGAGGCGGGCCGCTGGGTGGCGACGCCGTTGCTGGCGGTGCTGGTGCTGATCGAGGTCACCGACGTGGTCTTCGCGGTCGACTCGATCCCGGCGATCTTCGCGGTGACGCAGGAGCCGTTCCTGGTGTTCACGTCGAACGCGTTCGCGATCCTCGGCCTGCGCGCGCTGTACTTCCTGCTCGCCGACCTCATGCACCGGTTCGTGTACCTCAAGCTCGGCCTGGCGCTGGTCCTGGTCTGGGTCGGCGTGAAGATGCTGCTGCTGGAGATCTGGAAGATCCCGACGGCGCTTTCGCTGGGCGTGGTGGGCCTGATCTTGGCGACGGCGGTCGTCGCGAGCCTGCTCAAGACCCGCACCGCACTTCCGGAAGAAGGGAAAGTCCGATGAAACGACTCACGACGGCCGCCATCGGCGGCGGCCTCCTGCTGGCCCTCACCTCCTGCGGCGTGGCCGCCGAAACCGCGGACCAGGTCGGCACCGCCGCCACGACGGTCAGCGTCTGCACCGAAGCGGTGCGGATCGCCACCGCCACCCCGGACCTCGCCGACCCGCAGGCCGCGGCGGACCGCGCGCACGCGGCCGGCCGGGAGCTGACCGACCTCGCGCAGCGGGCCGGGAACACGACCGCCGGCGAGGCGATCGACTCCCTGGCCACCACGCTGCGCGAAACCACGGTCGACGACCTCGTCACCAGTCCCGCGAACTGGGTGCAGCGCAAGGCCGGACAGGTCACCGCGCTGACCAAGGCGTGCGGCCTCTGAGCAAATCCCGTGTCCCGAACGGCATCACGCGTGATCCGGCGGGCATCACGCGTGATCGCCGGGGCATCAGGCGAGCGGTCAGAGCACCGCGAGCCGGTCCAGCAGGCGCTCGGCCTGGTTGATCTCCGCGCTGAGCGGGTGGTCCTCCGGGATGTGCGGGAGGCCGCCGTCGGCGAGGCGGAACGCTTCCCGCAGCGGCGTGTCCGGCAGCGTCGCGCCGGCCAGCCGCAGCGCGCGCACCGCGCCGAGCAGTTCGCACGCCAGCACCGTCCGGTAGGCCGCCGTGGCCACTACCGTGCTGCGGACGGCGTGCGTCGAGAAGCTCGCGTGGTCCTCCAGCCCGCGGGAGATCACGGCCGTGCCGAGGGTGACCGGCGAGGCCGCGTGCCGCAGCGTGCCCAGCGCGTCGTGCGCGACGTACTCGAGGATCATGATCCCCGAGCTGCCCGCCGGCCCCTCCGCGAGGAACGGCGGCAGCCCGCTCAGGTCCGGCTCCACGAGGTCGCCCAGCCGCGCGGTCGACAGCTCCGCGACGTGGTGCAGTGCCGCGCGCAGCTGGTCGAACGCCAGCGCCACGTGAGCCGTCGAGAACTGGCCGTGGTGGTAGGCCTGCTCGGTCTCGACGTCGATCAGCGGGTTCTCCGCGGCGGCGTTGATGTCGATGGCCAGCACGCGTTCGACGGCGGCCGCGGCGTCCAGTGCCGGTCCTTGCACCTGCGGGAACGCCCGTAACCCGAACGGATCCTGCAGTCGCCGCCCCTCCGCGACGCCGGCGAGCAGGCGGCGCAGCTCCGCCGCGCACCGGACGGCGCCCGGGTGCGGCCGCGCGGCGTGGACGCGCTCCGAGTACGCCTCGGCCGAGCCGCCGAGCGCGCAGAACGTCAACGCCGTGACGACGTGGCTCGCGGCGAGCAGCCGGCTCAGGTCGTGCCAGGCGAGCACCGCCTCGCCGAGGGTGGCGGCGTTGCTGGAGATGAACGCGAGCGCGTCGCCCGGGCTGATCGCCACCGGGTCGAGGTCGCCCGCCGCCCACGGCAGCTCCCCCGCCAGCGTCAGGGCGATCTCCGCGAGCTGGGCGAGGTCGCCGGTGCCGATCGCGCCGCGCGAGTGGACGTGCGGGAGCGCGCCGACGCGCAACGCCGTCTGCAGCACCTCCAGCAGCCGCGGGTGCACGCCGCTGCCGCCGGCGGCGAGCTGGTTGAGGCGGATGGCCATCACCGCGCGCACGGCGTCGTCGGGCAGCGGCTCACCGGTCCCGCCCGCGTGGCTGCGCAGCAGGCGCAGGCCGTGGTGGTCGGCCGACTCCGGGTCGACGACGGTGTGCCGGTTGGCGCCGACCCCGGTCGTGCGGCCGTACACCGCGCGCTTGGCACCCAGCTCGACGGCCAGCCGGTAGCTCGACTCCGCCCTCGTCACCGCGTCGGCACCGAGCTCCGTCGACGCGCTGCGCCGGGCCACGCGCACCACGTCGGCGCAGCGGAGCCCGGTCCCGCTGATCTCGATGCGGTTGGTGTCGGTCATCGCCACCTTCCTTAACAAGCGCTCTTGACAAGTTTTCATTCATTCCTAAGGTGACATGAAACTACTCATTCACACAAGGACGGAGACCCGGTGTCCCGGTCGCTGCACGAACTGCTCACCGCCCACCGGCTGACCCCGGCACAGCGGCGCATCGCCAGCTACCTGGCCGACCACGCCACCGAGGCCGTCGCGCTCACCAGCGCCGAACTCGCCGAGTACGCGCAGGTCAGCCAGCCTTCGGTCACCCGGTTCGTCGCCTTGCTCGGGTTCGACGGCTATGCCGGGTTCCGCCGCTACCTGCGGGAAGCCGCGGCCGAGCCCGAGCCGGAGTGCGGCGGCACCAAGTTCCAGGACGCCATCGACGCCGACGTCCGGAACCTTGGCGCGTTGCGGGCCCAGCTGGCCGACGACACCCGCCTGCGCACGATCGCGGCGGGGCTCATGGAATCCGTCCCGCTCGTCGTGGCCGGCTACCGCGTCTCCGCGGCCCAGGCCGCCTCTTTCGCTTACCTGGCCACGAAGATCCACCCGGACGTCCGGCTGCTGACCGACTCCGGCAGCGTCTTCGGCGACTCCCTGCGCCACGCCCACCGGTGCGGCGCGCGGACGCTGGTCGTGGTCGCGCTCCCCCGCTACCCGCGGGAAAGCGCCGCCGCGCTCGACCAGGCCCGCGCACTGGGCCTGCGCACCCTGCTGATCACGGACCGGCCCGTCACGGCGCTGACCCCGCTCGCCGACGACGTGCTGAGCGCGGGCGTCGCGTCGGAGTTCGTGTTCGACTCCCACGCCGCGGTCGTCTCGCTGACCGTGGCGCTGGTCGAGGCGATGGCCGACGCGGCCGGCGCCACGGCCCGGCAACGACTGGAAGGCTTCGAAGACTATGCCGCAGAGCACGACCTCTTCCTCCCCGAGTGAGGCGGCAACGGCGTTCGACGACGTCCCGCTCAACCGGTTCCACCTGCGCATCACGGCGCTGACGTTCTGCGCCAACTACTCCGACGGCTACGAGCTGGGCATCATCAGCATCGCCCTGCCGGTGATCGCGTCGTCGCTCGGCTTCGGCGCGGTGTGGGAAGGCCTGCTCGGCGCGTCGGCGCTGATCGGGATCTTCCTCGGCAGCGTGCTGGTCGGCTGGGCGGCGGACAAGATCGGCCGCCAGCGACTGTACACTTTGGACTTCCTGCTGATCGCCGTCGCGTCGGCCGCGGAGTTCTTCGTGCAGGATCCGGTGCAGCTGTTCATCTTGCGGCTCTTGATCGGGATAGGCATCGGCGCCGACTACGCGCTCGGGCCGACGCTGGTCGCGGAGTTCGTCCCCCGCAAGTACCGCGGCGGGCTCTTGGCTTCGCTGACGGTGTTGTGGACCGTGGGGTACGTCGCGGCGTTCTTCCTGGGCAACTACCTGGTCTCCCTGGGCGGCGACTCATGGCGCTGGCTGCTGGCGACGAGCTGCGTCCCCGCGATCGCCGTGGTGCTGCTGCGCATCGGCGTCCCGGAATCCCCGCGCTGGCTGCTCACGCAGGGCCGCCTCGACCAGGCCCGCGCGGTGGTGCGCCGCCTGCGCGGCGACGAAGCGGCGTTCGACCAGCTGGTGGCCACCCACCGCCCGGAGCGGCGCGCGAAGTACCGCGAGCTGTTCGGCAAGCAGTACCGGCGCGCCACGGCGTTCGGCGCGATCTTCTACAACGCGCAGGTGATCCCGTACTTCGCGATCTACACGTTCCTGCCGCTGGTGCTGCTCAAGATCGGCATCGGCGAGGAGGACACCACCAGCGACGGCGTGCTGAACCTGTTCCTGCTGCTGGGCAGCCTCGGCGGCCTGTGGCTGGTGGCGAAGATGACCCGCCGCGGCCTGACGATCTGGTCGTTCGTGGTGCTGATCGCGACGATGGCCCCGATGGCGGTCTGGCCGGACGCCCCGACGGCGCTGCTGTTCCCGCTGTTCCTGGTCTTCACGTTCACGATGTCGGCGGCGGTCAACCTCGACCAGGTGTACCCGCCGGAGCTGTTCCCGACGGACCTGCGCAGTTCGGGCGTGGGCCTGCTGAACGGCCTGAGCCGCGTGGGCTCGGCGATCGGCACGTTCCTGCTGCCGCTGGCGCTGGACGGAATCGGCTTTTCGCCGACGATGCTGATCCTGACCCTGGTCCTCGCGGTCGGGCTCGTGGTGTCGGTGAAGTGGGCACCGGAGACGAAGAACTCCATGCTGGACTGAGGAATCCGGGTCACAGGACCTAGGCTGGCAGGATCAGGAGGTGGTCGTGGAACCCGTGGTGTCGCCGTTCACCGCCGAGCCGGGTGCGGAGTCCTTGCTGGCGCGCGCGTATCTCGACGCCGTCGAGCAGGTCGGTGATGCCGACGAGATCCGCGTCCGCGTGCTCGACGCCGCCTACGAGCAGTTCTGCCGGATGGGCGTCCAGCGGTCCACGATGGAGGACGTCGCCAAGCGGGCCGGGCTCTCGCGGATCACCGTCTACCGGCGGTTCGCGACCAAGGACACGCTCGTCGAGCACGTCGTGCGCCGGGAGTACCGCCGCTACTTCGACCGGTTCCTCGCCGAGATCAAGCAGGCCGGGACGGTCGCCGACCGGGTCGTCCTCGGCTTCGTGAGCTCGCTGCGCGCCATCCGCGGCAACCCGCTGATCGGCGGCCTGATCGCCGCCGAACCGGGCCTGCTCGCGTCGTCGATGATCACCGACGACGGACGCACACTGGCCACCGTGCGGGAGTTCGTGGCCGGCCAGCTCCGGCACGAGCAGCACGCGGGAAATGTGCGCGCCGAGCTGGACGCCGACGTCGTGGCCGAGCTGATGGTCCGGGTGTCCGCCTCCTTCCTGGCCATCCCGAGCCTCGTCGTCGACCTCGACGACGAGGAGCAGCTGGCCACGCTCGCGCGGCGCTACCTCGTCCCGCTGCTCGACGCCTGAGCGGCCCTTGAGTTCCGGCCGCTCAGATACGAAGATACATCTCACGTAGCCGTGTATCTCCACCATCGCCGGGAGCACTCGTGAGCCTGACCACCGAGCAACGCGACTTCGTCGCCGCCGTCGACGACTTCTGCCGCCGGGAGGTGGGCGAACGGACCACCGCGCACGACGACGCGCTGTACCGGAAGATGGCCGAGCTGGGCTGGCTCGGCGTCGCTGTCCCGCCGGAGTACGGCGGCGCCGGCCAGGGGATGCTGGACCTGGTGTTGTTCCTGGAGACCACGGCCTACCACCAGGCACCCATCGGCGGCTTCGCCACGTCGGTGATCACCGCGGCGTCGTACGAGAAGTTCGCTTCGGAAGAGCGCAAACGCGAAGTGCTGAGCGACTTCCTCCGCGGCGAGGTGCTGGCCGTCTCGATGTCCGAACCCGGGGCGGGCTCCGACGTCGGCGCCCTCGCGTGCAAGGCGGCCCGCCAGGACGGCGGCTGGGTGATCGACGGGCAGAAGACGTGGTGCTCGAACGCGCACATCGCCCGCCACATCCTGCTGGTCGCCCGCACGTCCGCCGACGGCGGCAAGCACGACGGCCTGACGATGTTCTCGGTCCCGGCCGGCACTGCAGGCCTGGCCGTGCACGGCATCGACACGATGGGCGGGCGCGAGGTGAACGACCTCTACTTCACCGGCTGCGCCCTGCCCGCGGACGCGGTGGTGGGCGAGGCCGGCCAGGGCTGGCGGCAGCTGATGGCGGGCCTGAACCTCGAGCGGATGATCCTGGCGGCCGTGATGCTCGGCACGGCGCGCCGCGCGTTCGACGACACGGTGTCCTACGTCCGCGAGCGGCACCAGTTCGGCCGCCCGGTGGGGTCGTTCCAGGCCCTGCGGCACCGGATCGCCGACCACGCGACCGAGCTGGAGTGCACCCGCCTGCTGGTGCACGACGTCGCCCGCAAGATCGACGCGTCCGACGGGAAGCCGTTGCCGCGCGAAGCGTCCATGGCGAAGCTCAAGGCGACGGAGTTCGCGAAGGCCATGGCTCTCGACGGCATGCAGATGATGGGCGGCTACGGCTACGCGACCGAGTACGGCATGGAACGCCTCCTGCGCTCGACGGTGGTGTCCACCGTGTACGGCGGGACGAGCGAGATCCAGCGCGACATCATCGGCAAGACCTACGACCTCTAGCCGAGCTTGGCGCGCAGCGCCGCCGCGATCTCCCCCGCCGCGGTGACCTGCTCCGGGGTCAGCGCGTCCACGAACAGCTCGCGGACCGCCGTCAGGTGCGGAACCGTCGCACCCCGGAACGCCGCCGAGCCCTCCGCCGTCAGCACCACCTCGGCGCCGCGGTTGTCCGTCCGGCACTCCTCGCGCCGGATCAGGCCGCGCTTCTCCATCCGGCCGAGGTGGTGCGACAGGCGGCTGCGCTCCCAGCCGATGTCGTCGGCCAGCTGCGACGACCGCAGCCGCTGCCCCTCGGCCTCGCTGAGCGCGAGCAGCACCGCGTAGTCCCCCGGCGAGAGCCCGCACTCCGCCTGCAGCCGCGCGCCGAGCTCGGCACGCACGGCTTCGGTCGTCTCGATGAACCCGCGCCAGACGCGCAGTTCCTCCGTGGTCGGCAGTACGCGCCGCCGTGTCGTCCGGGTCACCTTGCCTCCTAGTTGACACGTCAATCATATCGAGCGGATGATTGACGTGTCAATCAAAGGAGGCACCATGATCGAGCTGGGCCTGAACTCGTTCGGCGAGGTCGCCACCGACGACGGCCGCACGCTGGGCGACGCCGAGACCGTCCGGTTGCTCGTCGAGGAAGCACGGCTGGCCGAGGCGGCGGGGCTGGACGTATTCAGCGTCGGCGAGCACTACCGCGAGGGGCACACCGACAGCGCGGCGCCCGTGCTGCTGGCGGCGATCGCCACGGCGACCGAGCGCATCAAGCTCGGCACCTCCGTGACCGTGCTGAGCACGAACGACCCGGTGCGGCTCTACCAGGAGTTCTCCACCCTGGACGCCGTCTCGGACGGGCGTGCCCAGCTGGTACTGGGCCGGGCGTCGGCGACGGAGTCGTTCCCGCTGTTCGGCTACGACCTCGCCGACTACGAGCACCTCTTCGAGGAGAAGCTCGACCTCTTCGTGCGCTTGCAGCGCGAGGAGAGCGTCACCTGGTCCGGCGACGTACGCGCGCCGTTGACCGACGAGACGCTGCACCCCCGGATGCGCCCGGGCGGGATCCCCACCTGGATCGGCGTGGGCGGCAGCCCGGACTCCGTCGTGCGCGCGGCCCGCTACGGCCTGCCGCTCATGCTGGCGATCATCGGCGGGCGCCCGCAGCGCTTCGCCGGTCACGTGGAGCTGTACCACCGCGCGCTCGAGCAGTTCGGGCACCCCGTTCAGCCGGTCGGCCAGCACTCGCTCGGCCTGGTCGCCGACACCGACGAAGAAGCCGTCGAGACGTGGTGGCGGTACTGGGAACCGGTCGTGACGCGGATCGCCGCCGAGCGCGGCTTCTACGAACCGGACCGGCGGCGCTATCTATCCGAAGTGGACACCGGCGCCCTGTTCGTCGGCTCCCCGGAGACCGTCGCCCGCAAGATCGCGACCGTGGCGCGGGACCTGCGCCTGAGCCGCTTCGACCTCAAGTACGACATCATGCACCTCCCGCGGGCCGCGCGGGCCCGGACGATCGAGCTGCTCGGCCGCGAGGTCGCGCCGCGGGTGCGTGAACTGCTCACGAAGGAGCCCTCCCGTGTCTGACCTGCAGTTCGGCCTCGACACCTTCGGCGACGTCCCCGAGGACGACGCCGGCCGGCCGCTGTCCCACGCCGCCGCCATCCGGCAGGTGGTGGACGAAGCCGTCCTCGCCGACGAGATCGGCGTCGACGTGATCGCCCTCGGCGAGCACCACCGCCCCGAGTACTCGATCTCCACGCCCGAGACCGTGCTGGCCGGCATCGCCACCCGCACCTCGCGCATCCGGCTGTCCTCCGGTGTCACGGTGCTGAGCTCGGACGACCCGGTCCGCGTGTTCCAGCGCTTCGCGACGGTCGACGCGCTCTCGGACGGGCGCGCCGAGGTGATCCTCGGCCGGGGTTCGTTCACCGAGTCGTTCCCGCTGTTCGGCTACGACCTGAGCGACTACGACGCGCTCTTCGAGGAGAAGCTCGACCTGTTCGTGCGGCTGCTCGACGAGAAACCTGTTAGTTGGCAAGGAAAGCTCCGGCCGCCATTGGAGGACGCCGACGTCTACCCGAAGACCGAATCCGGCAGGCTGACGACGTGGGTCGGCGTCGGCGGCTCGCCCCAGTCGGTGATCCGGACCGCCCACCACGGCCTCCCGCTCATGCTGGCGATCATCGGCGGACCGCCGGGGCGGTTCGCGCCCTACCTCGACCTGTACCGCCGGGCCGCCGCGCAGTTCGGCACCACCGCCCACCCGGTCGGCATGCACTCCCCCGGGTTCGTCGCCGACACCGACGAGCAGGCGCGCGAGGTGTTCTGGCCGCGCTACCGCGTGATCCGCGACCGGATCGGCGCGCTGCGGGGCTGGGCGCCGATCAAGCGCGAAGAGTACGACCACGAGATCGAGCACGGTTCGCTGTACATCGGCTCGCCCGAGACCGTCGCCCGCAAGATCGCCGGCGCGGTCGCGGAGCTGGGCGTCGGCCGCTTCGACCTGATCTACAGCTCCGGGTCGCAGCCGGCGAGCGCCCGTCTGCGCGCCGTCGAACTCTATGGCACCAAGGTGATCCCGATGGTGCGTGACCTTCTCTCGGAGACGAAATGATCATCGGCATCCTCGGCGCGGGCAAGGTGGGTACCGTCCTGGCCCGGCTCGCGCTCGCCGCCGGGCACGACGTGCTCGTCGCGGGCTCGGGCGCACCGGAGAAGATCGCGCTCACGGTCGACGTCCTCACGCCCGGCGCGGTCGCGACGACCGCGGAAGAGGCGGCGGTCAAGGCGGACGTCGTGCTCCTCGCGCTGCCGCTGGGCAAGTACCGCACCGTCCCGGCGGCGGCACTGGCCGGCAAGCTCGTCATCGACGCGATGAACTACTGGTGGGAGGTCGACGGCCACCGCGACGACCTGCGCGTGTCGACCAGCGAGACGGTCCAGTCCTTTTTGGAGGGCGCGCGCGTCGTGAAGGCGTTCAACCACATGGGTTATCACGACCTGGAGGACGAGGCCCGCCCGGCGGGGACTCCGGGCCGCAAGGCGATCGCGATCGCCGGCGACGACCCGGCCGACGTGGCGCGTGTGGCGGAACTGGTCGACGCGTTCGGCTTCGACCCGCTGATCGCCGGCCCGCTGGCCGAGGGCGTCCGCCTGGAGCCGGGCGCGGAAGCCTTCGGCGCGAACGTCGGCGCGGGTGAACTGCGTGCCATGCTCGACCGGTTCGCGGCCCGGGACAGCTAGGTCGCAAGTTGTGACGCTGGAACGGGTTCGCCCACTGAAACTCCGGCGACGGTTCCGCCGTCAGGGTCGCGTCACAGCAGGGGCCCTCGGGGCCCGTTGATGGAGGATTCCGGCCACTCCGCTTCCCCAATCCTCCATCGACACCTCGCGGCCATGCCCCAGTCGGACGATTAGGCCGCGACCGCCGCTGCGGCGCGCTTCGCCCGGGCGGTCAGGGCCGCGATCGCCGCCGAGCCCACCAGCGAGACCGCGATGCCCACGAGGACCGCGGTGTTCCAGCCCGCGGTCAGAGTGGCCGGCGTCGGCGTGCCGTGGACCGCCAGCACGCTGACCACCGTGACGCCGATCGCCGCGCCGACGTACCGGCTCGTGTTGTTGATACCGCTGCCCATGCCGGCCCGGTGCGGCGGCACGCTCGCCACGGCTTCGCGCCCCAGCGACGCGTTCACCACGCCGGTGCCGAGCCCGGCCACCAGCAGGCCCGGCAGCAGGGCTCCCGGACTCGAGCCCGGGGTGACGAACGCGAGCGGGACGAGTCCCGCCGCCACCACGACCAGGCCGCCGCTCAGCCGCGTGCCGCCGGAGAGGGTGGCCGGGAGCCGGCGGGTCAGCAGTGCCGAAAGCACGCTCGTCGCCGACCAGGCCAGTACCACCAGCGCCGCCGCCAGGGGGCTGAGCGCGAGGCCGTTCTCGAGCATCGTGCAGAGGAACGCCATCAGCGCGGTGACCCCGGCGCCCGCGACGAACGCGCCCGCCGTGGCCGACACCAGCGCGGGGCGGCGGAAGAGCGTGAGGTCGAGCATCCCGCCGCCGGACGAGTTCTGGTGGGCGAAGAACGCGATGAGCAGTACGACCGCCGCCGCGATCAGCGCCAGTTCGAAGGGGCTCGTCCAGCCCTGCCTGCCTTCGGTCAGCGCGGCCAGCAGCGCCGCGAGCCCGCCGCCCAGCAGCAGCGCGCCGGGCAGGTCGATCGTCCGCGCCCGCCCCGAAACGGACTCCTCGAGCAGAACCCGCCCGAGCACAGCGACGCCGAGCGACAGCGCCGTGATCACGATGTAGAGCACGCGCCAGTCGTCGTCGAGGGCCGCGCCGGCCAGCGGGCCGATCGCGATGCCCGCGCCGACGCAGGCACCCCACAGGCCGCTCGCGCGGGCGCGGCTGGCCGCATCCGGGAACGCGGGCCCGAGCACGGCGAGCCCGCACGCGATCAGCGCGGCGCCGCCGAGGCCTTCGACGACCCGGCCGGCGATGAACGTCAGCGGCCCGGGCGCGACCGCGCAGAGCACGGACCCCACGGCCGTCACGAGGGCGCCGGCGACGAAGACGCGCCGCCGGCCGAAGTCGTCGCCGACCGCGCCGGCCGGCAGCAGCGCGACGGCCAGGCCGAGGCTCATCGAGCTGAGGATCCACGACGTCGCGACCGCACCGGCCCCGAGCCCGCCGGCCACGGCCGGGACGATCGAGAGCGGCGCGGTGAACACGAAGAGCGCGAGCAGGGTCGCGCCACCGGAGGCGACGAGGACGGCTCCCGGGCGGCTGGCCATGCGAACTCCTCTTGATTCGGTCACCGAACTCTTTCGCTGGAAGGCTAGCACGGTTGGTTCGATGACCGAACTCTTCTGTGGCAGACTGGGACGCATGGCACTCCCCCGCGAATACACCAACCAGGCCTGCTCGATGGTCCGCGCCCTGGAAATCGTCGGAGAGCGCTGGACGCTGCTGATCGTCCGCGATGCCGTCTTCGGCGTCCGCCGCTTCAGCGACTTCGTCGAGCACCTGGGCATCCCGCGCGCGGTCCTGACCGAACGGCTGGAGTTCCTGATCGGCGAAGGCGTGCTGGCGCGGGTGCCGGGCCCCGGCAAGCGCAGCGAATACGAGCTGACTGCCAAGGGCCGCGGGCTCTGGCCGGTCGTCCGCGCCCTGTCGGCCTGGGGCGACGAGCACTACGCACCGGGCGGCCGGCGGCGCGTGTTCGTCCACGCGGGCTGCGACGGCGAGGTGCCGCAGTCGGGCACCTGCCTGCGCTGCGGCGCCGAGGTCACGCTCGCCGAGACGGTGATGACGCCGGGCCCGGGACTGACGCCGCCGTCGCCGGAAGAGGGCCAGGTCAGCGCCGTTCTCGCGCGGCCGCATCCCCTTCTCGAGCCGGTGCACTGAGCCTTGCGCGCCCCTTTCGGCGGGGACGGCTCTGGTCTCTGTACCTACTAGTATGTACAGTGCTCGGCGTGGACACCAGGAACCAGCTCATCGACAGCACCCGCGAGCTGTTGTGGGAACGCGGCTACGTGGGCACCAGCCCCAAGGCCATCCAGCAGCACGCCGGCGCCGGGCAGGGCAGCATGTACCACCACTTCTCCGGCAAGCGGGAGCTGGCGCTGGAAGCCGTGCGGCGCAGCGCGGACGAGCTGCTGGCGGCCGCCGAGGCGCAGCTGCGCGGGCCCGGGACCGCGCTCGAGCGGATCACCGCGTACCTGCGCCGTGAGCGCGAAGTGCTGCGGGGCTGCCCGATCGGGCGGCTCACGCAGGACCCCGAGATCGTCGCCGACCCGGAGCTGCGCGCGCCGGTCGACGAGACCCTGACGCGCCTTCGCGCCCGGCTGGCCGAGGTCCTCGACGAGGGCAAGGCGGCGGGCGAGCTGCCCGCCGGGCTGGACACCGCCGCGCTGGCCGCCACCGTCGTCGCCGTCCTGCAGGGCGGCTACGTGCTGGCGCGCGCCGCGGACGCGCCCGAACCGTTCGACCAGGCCGTTTCCGGCGTCCTGGCCCTGCTCACCACCCACGCCCGCTGAGGAGCCCCGCCGTGCACGTCCGTCCCGTTCCCCCCAGCACCGCCGCGCCCGCCGACGCGATCTCCGGCAGTGCGTGGATCACGTCGCTCGCCGTCCCCGAGGGCCCGTCGCGCACCCGGGTCGACCGGGTGCAGTTCGCGCCCGGCGCCCGCACGCGCTGGCACCGGCACCCGCTCGGCCAGGTCCTCGTCGTCACCGAGGGCACCGGGTACGTGCAACGGCGCGGAGGCCCGGCCCAGCTGGTCCGGCCCGGCGACACGGTCCGCGTCGCCGCCGGCGAGTGGCACTGGCACGGCGCCACCGACACGAGCGCGATGACCCACCTGGCGATCGAGGAGATCCCCGCCGACGGCACCGCGACGGAGCTCGGCGACCCGGTCGCCGGCGCCGAGCCCGCGCCCGTCCCCGCCGAGCCCGTCACCCGGACCATGGTGCTGGAGCAGCAGCTTCCGGCCCCGCGCGTGGTCGACCACGTCGAGATCCGCCGCATCACGATCGCCCCGGACTTCGGCACCGGCCTGCACGTCCACAATGGACCGGTGTTCGGCAGCATCGAGGCGGGTTCGGCGGTGTACCAGATCGAGGGCGAGCCCGAGACGCTGCTCCGGCCGGGCGACGTGTTCTACGAGCCCGAAGCCGCGCGGATCGCCCGGTTCGACGCTCAGGAGGACGGCGTCACGTTCATCGCCCACTTCCCCGCGGGGCCGGGGGAAACCCCGCGGCTCGACCCGCTCGAAAGCTAGGCCCGCGCGGCGAAGTAGTCGCCGGTTTCCAGGTCTTCCAGCAGGCCCGGGTGCGTCGGCTCCCAGCCGAGCAGTCGCGTTCCGGCACTGGAAACCGGCCCGTCGAAGCCGAACACCCGGGCCATGAACGGGCTCGGGAAATGCGTCGCAGCCTCCTCCGAAGTCAAGGAAACCGTGGGCACGCCGAGCTTGCGGGCGATCGTCTCCGCGATGCTCTTGAACGGCACGTTTTCCGCCACGCCGTGCAGCACGCTCCCGGCGGGAGCCTCTTCCAACGCCAAGTGGAACAAGATCGCCGCGTCGCGCCGGTGGACTGCGGGCCAGCGGTTGGCGCCGTCGCCGACATACGCCGACACGCCGGACTGGCGTGCCGTGGTGATGAGCATCGGGATGAACCCGTGGTCTTCGGGCCCGTGAACCGTCGGCGCGAGCCGGACCACCGTGCCGCCGGCGTCCAGGCATGCCCGTTCGCCCGGGATGCGGAAGCCGGCGATTCCGTGCGCGTCGGGCTCGTCCCGCTCGGTGCACTCCCGGCCGCCCGGCAGGACCAGCGTGCCCGACGTGCTGACGAACCGCTTGCCCGCGCGGCCGAGCGCCTCGATCGCCGCCGTGTCGCGACGGGTCAGGTCGTCCGGGTCGGCGAAGTCGCCGCCGAAGGCCATGTGCAGGACGCCGTCGGCGGCTTCGGCGCCGCCGCGCAGGCTGTCGAGATCCTCCAGAGAGCCGCTGATTACGGTGGCGCCCAACGACTCCAGCCGGGCGGCGGCCGCGTCCGAGCGCGCGAGACCGGTGACGGTGTGGCCGGCCGCGAGGAGCTCGGCGACGACGGTGGGGCCGGTCTGGCCGGAACCACCGGTGACGAAGACATGCATGCGGACACTCCCGTTAACGCCAGTGACTGGCACTACTTAGCGCCAGTCACTGACTTTACGCGTAGCGCCAGCGACTGACGCAACGTGACGCCAGTCACTGACGGAATGCGGTAGCCTCGGCTCGTGCCACGAAGCGGAGCGGAAGCGCGCCGCCGCCTCCAGCAGGCGGCTCTCGAGCTGTACGGGGAACGCGGGTTCGACCGGACCACCACGGCGGAGATCGCCGCGCGGGCCGGCCTCAACGAGCGCACGTACTTCCGGCACTTCCCGGACAAGCGCGAAGTGCTCTTCGACGGCGAAGCCGACCTGCGCGACACGATGACCCAGGAGGTCGCCGAAGCACCTGACGGCCTCACGCCGTTCGAGATCCTGCTGCGCGCGTTCCGGAAAGCCGCGCTGATCCTCGAGGCCAACCGCCCGTTCTCCGAGCCCCGGCTGGCGATCATCGCCGCGACCCCGGCGCTGCGCGAACGCGAACTGGCCAAGCACGCGTCGCTCGGCGACGCCCTGGCGGAGGCGTTGCGCCGGCGTGGCGTCCCCGGCGGGCCGGCGGCGCTGGCCGCGCAGACCGGCTGGGCGACCTTCCACCACGCGGCCCAGGCCTGGATCGACGACCCGTCGCAGAGCCTGGACGTCCATCTCTCGCAGGCTTTCGACGATCTGCGCGCCCTGTCCGTCTCCCCGGGAGCCGAACGATGACCGAACACAAGGGCGTGCTGGTCACCGGCGGCTCGCGGGGCATCGGCCGGGCCACTGCCGTCGCCTTCGCGGCACGCGGCTACCGCGTGGCGGTCCACTACGCGACCCGGCGCGACGACGCCGAGGCGACGCTCCGGGAACTGACGGGGTCCGGGCACACGTGCATCGCCGGCGACCTGGGTGATCCGGCCGCGGCGCGCCAGGTCGTCGACGAGGCGATCGCGACGCTCGGCCGCGTCGACGTCCTGGTCAACAACGCCGCCCAAGCCCCGACGGAGCAGACCCGCCACGCCGTTTCCGAGGTCGGCTACGACCAGTGGGTGGAAGTGTGGCGGCGCACGGTCGACGTCAACCTCCTCGGCGCCGCGAACGTCACCTGGGCGGTCGCCCGGCATCTGATCGAGCACGAACGGCCGGGCAGCGTCGTCAATGTCGGCTCGCGCGGCGCGTTCCGCGGCGAACCCGAGCACCCGGCCTACGGCGCGAGCAAGGCGGCCCTGCACGCGTTCGGCCAGTCGATGGCGATCGCCCTGGCGCCGCACGGGATTTCCGTGACGTCGGTGGCGCCCGGGTTCGTCGCGACCGAGCGCCAGGAGGCCAAACTCACCGGCCCGGGCGGCGAAGCGCTGCGGGACCAGAGCCCGTTCGGGCGGGTGGGCACCGCCGAGGACGTCGCCGCGGCGATCGTCCACCTCGCCTCACCGGAGGCGGCGTGGAGCTCCGGCGCGATCCTCGACGTCAACGGCGCCTCGCACCTGCGCTGACGCCGATCAGGGATTCGGCCGCTTGAGGACTTCGGTCGGCAGCCCCAGGTTCTCGACGATCCGCTCGACGGCGCCGCCGAGCCGCACGAAGTCGTCGCCGAGCGGGTCGACCACCAGCCGCCGCACGTTCGCCACGTGCGCGGGCGACGCGGCCGCCAGGTGCTCGCGGCCGGCGTCCGTGAGGGTCGCGATCGTGAAGCGGCGCCCCTGACCCGTGCACACCTTGCGGGTCACCCACCCGCGATCCTCGAGCCGGGCCACCGCGTGGGAAATCCGCGGCAGGGACCCGTTGGCCATCTCGGCGATCTCGCTCATCCGCAGGTTCTCCCCCGGCACCACCGAAAGCCGCGCCAGGATCATGTAGCCCAGCAACGTCAGGTCGGCGTCGCGCAGCAGCTGGCTCTCCAGCGCTCCCGGCAGGGTGAGCAGAACCTTCGCGAGGTTGATCCACACACGCCGCTCGTCTCTGCCGAGCCGCTCGAACGGCTCCTCTGCCTGCTCGTCCACGCTTGACTTTAACACGCAACTCAATCTACCTTTGGGTTTAATACGCAACCCAAGGAGGAGCGATGACCCCCACCGCCACCCGGACGTCCGCCACGGCTCTCCGCCTGGGGGTCGCCGTCGTGGCGGCCGCCGCCGTCAACGCCGTCATAGCGCTCACCGCGTCCTCGCTCGACGACGGCGGGATCGGCATGGGCCTCAACGCCCCCGCCTACCTGCCGGCGACCGTGCTGGGGCTGCTCCTCGGCACCGCGGGCTGGATCCTGATCGCCCGCCGGGCTCCCCAGGCGCTGCGCGTGGTCGTGCCCGCGGTCCTCGTCCTGACCTGGGTCCCGGACCTGCTGCTCCTGACCGCGGGCGCGACCGCCGCCAACGTCGTCGGGCTGATGCTGATGCACCTGGTGGTCACGACGGCGGTGGTCCTCGCGCTGCGCCCGACCCTGCGGGACTCAGCCGCGGTGCCAGTCGCGGAAGGCGTCCAGGAGGTCCGCACGCACCGCGGGTGACAGCGACTCCGCGGGCAGCTCGCCCAGTTCCGCGATCGTGGTGCGGAACTGGGCCAGGTAACGCTCGCAGCCGTCGCAGCGGGACAGGTGCTCGACGAACCGGTCCTCCGTCGCCGGGTCGAGCGCATCGTCGAGGAACGCCGTGACCAGCTCGACGAACTCATCGCAGGTCATCCCGCCGCCCCCAGGTAGCCGGCCAGGCGTTCCCGGACGACCGCGCGGGCGCGGTGCAGCAGCACCCGCTGGTTCGCCGCGGTGATCTGCAGGATCTCGCAGACCTCCTCGGCGGTGTGGTCGGCGACGTCGCGCAGGCTGATCACGGCGCGCTGCCGCGCGGGCAGCTCGGCCAGCGCGCCGGTGATCACCTCGCGGACTTCCAGTGCCAGTGCGGTCTTCTCCGGCGACGCCCACGCTTCGGGGACTTCCCGCCAATGCCCGGGATAGGCGCCGCCGGGGCCCCGGAACCGGCCGGGATCCACCGTCGGGCCGTGGTCCTCGTCGCCGGGCAGCAGGCTCGTCCACGGGACGCTGCGCTTCTCGCGCGCCCCGCGTTTCTTGGCCGTGTTGACCAGGATCCGGTACACCCACGTCTTGACCGACGACCGCCCTTCGAAGGCGCCCAGGCCCGTCACGACGGCGAGCCAGGTGTCCTGCACGACCTCCTCGGCGGTCGCGTGCGTCGAGACGAAGGACCGGGCCAGCCGCAGCATCGACGACGACCAGGCGTCGAGCACGTCCGCGAACGCCGCGCCGTCGCCGGCCCGCAGGGCCGCGACGAGCTCCTCGTCCGGGGGCAGCTCGGTCACGGCCCGAGCGTATCCCTTGCGGGGGCGGAAAAAGATGACGGACACCTTACGGCCACCCCGGCCCCGCGGGCGGGCACACCGCGACGCTCAGCGGTATTCGGGGTTGACGAAGTCGAACCGGCAGCCCGCGTCCCACTCGCTGCGCTGGTTGCCGTGCGCCGGGATGCCGCCCGCGTCCTTCAGCATCCTCGCCAGGTGCAGCAGGTTCCACGTCATGAACGTGGTGTTGCGGTTGGTGAAGTCGTTCTCCGGGCCGCCGGAGCCGGGGTCCAGGTAGGACGGTCCCGGGCCCGCTTCGCCGATCCAACCCGAGTCCGCCTGGGGCGGGATCGCGTAGCCGAGGTGCTGCAGGCTGTAGAGGACGTTCATCGCGCAGTGCTTGACGCCGTCTTCGTTGCCGGTGATCAGGCAGCCGCCGACCCGGCCGTAGTAGGCGTACTGCCCGGCGTCGTTGAGCAGGTGTGAGCAGGCGTAGAGCCGCTCGATGACCAGCTTGGTGACGGAGCTGTTGTCCCCCAGCCAGATCGGTCCCGCGAGCACCAGGATGTCCGCCGCGAGCACCTTCTCGTAGATCGACGGCCACTCGTCGCTCGCCCAGCCGTGCTCGGTCATGTCCGGCCAGACGCCGGTGGCGATGTCGTGGTCGATGGCGCGCAGCACTTCGACGCCGACGCCGTTCTTCTCCATGATCCGGCGGCTGACGTCGATCAGGCCTTCGGTGTTGCTGCGCTCGGGCGAGCGCTTCAGCGTGCAGTTCACGAACAGGGCACGCAGGTCGTCATAGCTGGGCATGGTCGTCCTTTCAGAGGAGTTCGGCGTCCTGTTCGACGCAGAGCAGGGTGGGTCCTTCGGCGGCGAACAGCGCGGCCATGGCCTCGTCCAGCTGCTCGCGCCCGGTGACGGCGATCCCGGTGGCGCCGCAGAGCTCGGCGTAGGCGGCCCAGTCCGGGTTGACCAGGGACGTCTGCCACACCGGGTAGTCCCCGGCGAGCTGCTCCTTGCTGATCTTGCCGAGCGCGTTGTTGTTCAGCAGCACGTGCTTGACCGGGATGCCGTACTTGACGGCGGTGGTCAGCTCGGTCGCGTACTGCCCGAACCCGCCGTCCCCGGTGACCGCCACGACGGGCCGGTCCGGGGCGGCCGCCCACGCGCCGAGCGCCGCCGGGTAGCCGAACCCGATCGAGCCGAGGTAGCCCGACATCAGCACCGGCTGGCCCTTCGACTCCAGGTAGCGGCCCAGCGAGTAGGCGTGGTTGCCGACGTCCACGGTGACCACGGCGTCGGCGGGCAGGTGCCGGGACAGCGCGTCGAACACCGCCGCGGCCGACACGCCCCGGCCGCGGTCGTCGGCGACCCGGCGGGCCTTCTCGGCGCGCCAGATCGCCCAGCGGGCGGCGACGTCGGCACGCTGGTCCTCGGCCTTCGGCTCCCCCAGCTCGGCCACGAGCGCGTCGAGGGCGAGCCGCGCGTCGCCGAGCAGCGACGTCGTGACCGCGTCGAACCGGCCGATCGCGGCCGGGTCGTCGTCGATCTGCAGGATCGGCTTGTAGGCGGCGATCCCGGTGTGGTTGCTGAACGACGCGCCGACGGCGACCAGCACGTCGGCTTCGTTCATCAGCCAGCTGGCCACCGGCGTCCCGCTGCGGCCGAGCACGCCCGCGCCGAGCGGGTGGGTGTCGGGCACCAGGCCCTTGGCCTTGAACGTGGTGAGGACCGGGGCGCCGAGGCGCTCGGCCAGCGCGGTGACCTCGGCGGCTGCGTCGCGGGCGCCGTGCCCCACCACGAACACCGGGCGCCGCGCGTTGCGCACGAGCGCGGCCGCCGCGGTGACGGCGGCGGCTCCGGGCGGCCCGGCCCGGCCCGCGCGCCGGCCGTCCGGTGTGGACGGTTCCGCGTCGCTCGGCTGCACCTGCACCTCGTCGGGCAGCACCAGGTGGGCGACGCCCCGCCGGTCGAGGGCGTGCTTGACGGCCAGCGCCGCCAGCTCGCCGTGGTCGCTTCCACTGTGGACGGTCGTGGTGGACACGGCGACGTCGCGGAACACCGCGGAGAGGTCGACGTCCTGGAACGCGCCGCGGCCGAGCACCTTCGACGGCACCTGCCCGGAGATCGCGAGCACCGGCGCCCCGTCGAGCTTGGCGTCGTAGAGCCCGGTCAGCAGGTTCGTCGAACCCGGCCCGGCGATCGCGAAGCACGCCGCCGGCCGTCCGGTGAGCTTGCCGTACGCGCTCGCCGCGAACGCCGCCGCGCCCTCGTGCCGGATCCCGAAGTACGTCAGCTCGCCGCGGGCCTCGGCCCGCCGCAGCGCCTCGGCGAACCCGAGGTTCGAGTGCCCGACCATGCCGAAGACGTGCCGCACGCCCCAGGCGACGAGCGTCTCGACCAGGACGTCGGCGACCGTCCGCGCCGGCGGCGCCGGGTCCGGCAGACGGACGAACACGCCGTCCGCGCGTTCCTCGACCGGGTAGGTGGCGACGGCGTCCCCGAACCCCTCGGGCGGCTGCCCGGTCACCGGGTCGTAGTCGTAGCCGTGCCACGGGCAGCGCAGCCAGCCCTTCTCGATCGAGCCTTCGCCGAGCGGCCCGCCCTGGTGCGGACAGTGGTTTTCCAACGCGCCCAGCCGCGCGCCGCAGCGCGACAGGGCGACGCCGCGGCCGTCCACGGTGACGCTGCGGACCCGGCCGTCCGCGGGCACGTCGGCCGGGTCGACCCGGTGCCAGCCGTTCTCCGCCATGTAACGCCTCCAGGGTTCGGGGACACTGCTTCGACGGCAGGCTCAGTGCCCGGAACCCTCCCGGGCGTTACACGAGGAGTTCGGATGGACTGGGAACCGACCAGGCGGTCACTGCACGGCGTCGCGGAGCTGCTGCTGGCGGGCCCGCAGCACCGCGCGACCGGGCGCATCGAGCTCCGGGTGGCCGAGGGCGGATTCGCGACCGTCGCCGGGCCCGCCCTGCGCGTCGAAGGTGCCGGACTCGTGACGGACTCGGCCCGGGTGCCGCTGGCCGGGCGGACCTATGCCGACGTCGCGGCGGAGGCCGGGCTCGAGGCGGGCGAGCCCGCCGGTGTCTACTCCGGCGGTCCCGGTGTCCGGCCCGGCGAGACGATCACCTTCGACGCGGACGCGCTGAAAGGCCTGCTGGCAGCCTTCGCCGATGGCGACCGGGCGCTGCGCGAGTTCACCCCGGACGTCACGCCGGTGCTGTGGCCCGAGCACTTCGACGTCGCGATCACCCTCGACGAGGTCAACTACGGCGTCTCCCCCGGCGACGGCTACCTGGGCGAGCCCTACGCCTACGTCGGCCCGTTCGAGCCGCGGGAGGGCGAGTTCTGGGACGCGCCGTTCGGGGCCGCCCGCCCCGTGCGCGAACTCGACGGCGAGATCACGGCGTTCTTCCGCACCGGCCGCGAACGGCTCTAGGCAGGCGATAGCCGGGGGAAGAGCCGGGCGCCGTTGCGGGTGGTGAGCTCCCGCCAGGTGGTGCCCGCGGGCTGCGCGGCCGCGTCGATGCTCGCCAGTTGCGCGTCGACCGCCGCCGGCGGGGTCCAGCAGAAGTCGCTGCCGTACAGCAGCCGGCCGGTGCCGAACGCGCGCTCGGCCGCCGGGACCTGCCGCGGGAACGGCGTTCCCGCGATGTCGAACCACAGCTCGCCGAGCTGCCCGGGGACCGTCGGCCCGCCGGCGTCCCCGGTGAACGCGGTGCGGAACAGCTCCAGGCGATCGGCCAGCAGCGGCAGCACTCCCCCGCCGTGGGTGAAGATCCACGGGATGCCCGGGTACCGCTGCAGAGTCCCGGTGAAGACCAGGTCGCTCACGGCCCGGCCGGTGTCGAAGAGGAACTCCAGCATCGGCCGCGGCCGGCCGAGCGCGATCGCCTCGGCGTGCGGCGGGGACGTCGGGTGGACGAACACCGGGGTCCGGCGGCGCGCCAGCTCCGTCCACAGTGGAGCGAACGCCGGATCGCCGGGGTAGCGGCCGCCGGCGTTGGTCTCGATCGTCACGCCGTCGCAGCCCAGCTCGTCGGCCGCGTACGCCAGCTCGGCGAGCGCACCGTCCACATCGGGCAGGGGCAGCGACGCGAAGTGCCCGAACCGATCAGGGTGCGCCCGGCGGACCTCGGCACCGACGTCGTTGACCTGCCGCGCGAGCCGTCGCGCGGCGGCGTCATCGCCGAAGTGGACCCCCGGCGAAGAGATCGACAGCAGCGAGACCTCGACGCCCCAGCGGTCCATCAGCTCGAGGTGCTGCGACGCGTCCCACGTCGGCCACCCCGGCATGCCGTCCGGCGAGCCGTGCCCGGCCGCGACCGCGGCCTCGACGTACTCCGGGGTGAGGAAGTGCGCGTGAACGTCGACCAGCCCGCTCACGCGACCACCTCTCCGGCGGCCCAGACGCGCCGGATCTTGGCGGTCGCCGTGATGTCCCGGGCCGGGTCGCCGTCGACGAGCACGAGGTCCGCCCGCAGTCCTTCGCGCACGGCGCCGCGGTCGGGCAAGCCGAAGTACCGGGCGGGCAGGTCGGTCGCGGCGCGCAGAGTGTCCGTTTCGGACAGTCCTGCCTCGACCAGCAGCGCCAGTTCCTGGTGCAGGCTCGCCCCCTGGACGACCGGGAAGGGCAGCATCGGTGCGGAGAACGCGTCGGTGCCCGCGAGGATCGGCACGCCGGCCGCGTGCAGCGCGGTGACCGAGTCCCGGCTGAACGCGTAGCCGTCGGCGCCGAGCTTGGTGGTGAGCGCGGCCATCATCGTCAGCGTGGGCACGGCGACCTGCCCCTGCCCGGCCATCGCCGACACGGTTCCGGCGTCGAGGACGCCGTCGCGCGGGACGTGGGTGACCACATCCGCGCCCGCCCGCACCGCGCGCCGGTAAGCGTCGACTGACGACGCGTGGGCGACCGTGAGCTTGCCGTGCGCCCGGCCCGCGGCGACCACGGCGTCGATCGTGGCCTGGTCGAGCAGGTCGCCCTCGACGACGACCTTGATGTAGTCGGCCCCTTCGGCCACGCGGCGGGCGACGAACTCCGCGGCCTGGCCGGGCGCGGTGAGGATCGCCTCCTCGGGCATGCCGGGCATCTTCGCGTGGTTGCCGCCCGGCCCGATCGCCGGCACACCGGCGCTGCGGATGTCCGGTACCTGACCGCGGAACGAGTCGACGCGCTCGCGCGGCCAGCACGCCATGTCGAGCGCCGTGGTGACGCCGTGGGCGGCGAGGGCACGCAGGTCGTCCGGGGTGAGCAGGTGGACGTGGGCGTCGAAGAGCCCGGGCAGCAGAGTGGCGCCGGCGCAGTCGAGGGCTTCCGCGCCGGTCACGTCGGTGCCGATCAGCGCGCCGTCGACGACCACGGTGGTGGGTTCGGTGAGACCGGCGCCGTCGAAGACGCGGACACCGGTCAGGGCGGTCTTGGTCATGATGCCTTTCCGGGCAGCCAGGTGAAGAGGGAGTCGTAGAGCCCGGCGACCTCGGCGGGGCGGTCGTCGCCGTAGAGGTCGTCGGCGATCGGGTACCCGCGCCGGCCGAACACGTGCGCCAGGAAGCGGTAGGAGGGGCGCAGACCCCCGAGCGAGGGCAGCGGCACCGGGGTTCCCGGGAGCACGGGCGCGAGGACGTCGCGTTCGTAGACCGGATCCAGGGAGGTGATCAGCCACCGTCCACTCCGGACTTCGGCCCGGTAGAGCAGCCGCGTGTAGGACGTGAGGTCGACTTCGACGCCGTCGAGCACGGTCCGCAGCTCGATCGCCGCGGACATCTCGGCGATCGCGCGGTCCCCGTCGAGGTCCACGACGGGCGGCCCGAGCCGGTGGCGGGTGACGTCGCCGCGTCCGGCCATCTCCCGCGAGCGGGCGACGAACTCCTCGCCGCTGCCCCGGAACCAGCTCAGCCGCACGGCCGAACCCGGTGCGTAGCAGGCCCCCATCCGGTCCCACCAGCCACGATCCCGGCCCTGCCGTTCGCGCAGGACCAGCTGGGCGACGTCGGCCGCCGTCACGAGGCCGGCTCGGCGCTGAAGCTCGACTCCATCAGGATCTCCTTGGTGCGGTTGACGTGCGCCTCGAACCGGGCGACGGCCAGGTCCGCGTCGTGCGCCAATGCGGCGTCCACCAAGCCCTGGTGCTCGCCCGCGACGTCGCGGTGGCGCTCCTCCCCTCCGGGGCCGGACCAGGCGCGGTAGAGCTCGGCCGCGTCGGACAGCCGGGTGCAGATGTCGAGCAGCACGACGTTGCCGCACGCCTTGATCAGCGTGTGGTGGAACTCCAGGTGCGCGCGGGCCCATTCCTCGTTGCGCCGCATCGGCGGCCCGGGCAGGATCATCGGCTGCCCGGCGAGCCGGTGGTGCGCGGCCAGCACCTCCGACTCCCACGTGACGCCGCCGCGCCGCACCGACAGCCGCAGCGCCGAGCCCTCGTTGATCGCGCGGGCCTCGGTCAGGTCCGTCAGCGCCTGCAGCGACAGCGGCGTGACCCGGAACCCGCGGTTGCGGTCCACCTGCACGAGGTCCTTGGCGGCGAGCAGCCCCAGCGCCTCGCGCACCACGCTGAGGCTGACCTCGAACTCCGCGCTCAGCTCGGCGGGCTTGACCCGCTCGCCCGGGGCCAGTTCCGCATTGAGGATCGCCGAGCGCAGCCGGTGGTACACCGACACGGCCAGGCTCTCGCCACCCGCTCTCTTCGCCATGCCGAGACGATAACACACTCTTCGCACAAGAATCGATTCTTGTCTTGACAGTCGGATATCGCGGGCAGAGTATGGGGACACCGACGCACCTCGCCGCCCCGGCACCGATCCGGGGACGCGGCCGAGTGGGATCACGGCGTCGGGGCTCCTCGACCGAAAGGCATCTCGATGCGGATCGCCAACCTCGCCGGCCGGCTCGTCCTGCTCACCTCCGGCGGCGCCGTCGACGTCGAGCGCGCCAGCGGGCAGCGCTTCTCCGCCGACCCCCACGCCGTCTACGCCCGGTGGGACGAGTTCACCGCCTGGGCGGGCAACGCCGACGCGTTCGACGCCGACGCGTTCGAAGAAGCGGACCTGCGGGCGCCCTCCCCCACTCCGGCCCAGGTCTTCGGCGTCGGGTTGAACTACCGCGACCACGCCGCCGAGTCCGGCCTCGGCCTGCCCGATTCGCCTGCCGTGTTCACGAAGTTCCCCAGCTGCCTGACCGGCCCGCACGGCGACGTCGCGCTCACCGGGTCCACTGTGGACTGGGAGGTCGAGCTGGTCGCCGTCATCGGCCGCGAAGCACGCACCGTCTCCGCCGAGCGCGGCTGGGACCACATCGCCGGGCTGACCGCCGGCCAGGACCTCTCGGACCGGACGGTGCAGCTGGCCGGCCCGGCGCCGCAGTTCAGCCTGGGCAAGTCCGCACCCGGCTTCGGGCCCACCGGGCCGTGGCTGGTCACGCCGGACGAGTTCGCCGACCGCGACAACCTGGAGCTGGGCTGCGCGGTCAACGGCGAGTCCGTGCAGAAGGGCCGCACCAGCGACCTGATCTTCTCCGTGCCCGAGATCGTCGCGCGGCTGTCGGCGATCCTGCCCCTGCGGCCCGGCGACGTCATCTTCACCGGCACGCCCTCCGGCGTCGGCATGGCCCGCTCCCCGCAGCGGTTCCTCGCCGCCGGGGACGAGCTCGTGACCACGATCGAGGGCATCGGCACGATGCGCCACCGGTTCACGGAGCCGTCATGACCACTGTGGACGGACACCGGTTCCGCGCCGTGATGGCCGCGGTCTGCGCCCCGGTCACGGTCGTCACGACGAGCGACGCCACCGGCCGCCCGCACGGCGCGACGGTCAGCTCGTTCACCTCGCTCTCGCTCGACCCGCCGCTGGTGAGCGTCGCCTTCGACCGGCGCTCGGCGCTGCTGGCCGAGGTCCTCGACGCGGGACGGTTCGGGGTGAGCCTGCTCGGCCAGGGCCAGGACGACCTCGCCGTCCGGTTCGCCACCCGCGGCGCCGACCGCTTCGGCGGCGAGACGGCGTGGTTCGCCGACCGCGGGCTGCCCCGGCTGCGCGACGCCGCCGGCTGGGTGGCCTGCGCCCTCGACCGCGTCGTCGAGGCCGGCGACCACCTCCTGCTGTTCGGCCTGGTCACCGACCTGGGCCGGACCGACCTGCCGCCGCTCGTGTACGCCCACCGCACGTTCGGCACCCACTCCCGCTTCGCCGCGCGGCCGCGCCCGCTCATCACCGACCAGATCGCCGCCTGCGCCCGCTGACCCGCCCGGAAAGGACAACGCCGTCATGACCCTCGCGACCGAACAGCCCGCGCCCACCCTCGAACAGCTCCTCGCCCGCATCACCGACATCCAGCCGCTGCTGGAGAAGAACGCCGCCCAGGGCGAGGCCGACCGGCGGGTCGTCGAAGAGAGCATCGCCGCGCTCACCGAGGTCGGCGCGTTCAAGATCGCCCAGCCCCGCCGCTACGGCGGGTACGGACTGCCGGTCCGCGCGATGCTCGACGTCTCGGCCGCGGTCGGGGAAGCCGACGGCGGCACGGCCTGGGTCGTCGCGCTGAGCAACGTCTGCGCGTGGCTCGCGGGCCTCTTCAGCCGGCAGGCCCAGGACGACATCTGGGGCGCGAACCCGGACGCGAAGGTGTCCGGCGTGCTCGCCCCGACCGCCGAGACGACCAAAGTGGACGGTGGCCGGCGCGTCACCGGGCGCTGGTACTACAACTCCGGCTCGTGGCACGCCGACTGGTCGGCCCTGGGCATCCCGCTGACCGACGAGCGCGGCGAGGTCGTGGACCAGGGCATGGCCCTGCTCCCCCGCACCGACCTCGGCTTCGAGGACACCTGGTTCGTCGCCGGGATGCGCTCGTCGGGCTCCAACTGCCTGATCGCCGACGACGTCTTCGTGCCCGAACACCGCGTGATGTCCGTGCCGCCGGCCATCGGCGGGCAGTACGCGAACGGCGAGCCCGAAGAAGACCTCTTCCGCGCCGCGCTCGTGCCGGTGCTGACGCTGGTGCTGGCCGGGCCGCAGCTGGGCCTCGGCCGCAAGGCGCTGAAGCTGGTCAAGGAGAAGGCTTCCCGCAAGCCGGTCTCGTACACGACCTACGCGACCCAGGCGGATTCCGTCGCCTTCCAGCTCCAGCTGGCCGAAGCGGCGATGCGGATCGACACCGCCCACCTGCACGCCTACCGCGCGGCCGACGACATCGACACGGCGTCGGCGGCGGGCACGTACCCCGGCGTCGAAGCCCGCGCCCGGACCCGCGCCGACACCGGCTGGGCCGTCGAGAACATCACCCGCGCGATCGACGTCCTGCTCTCGGCGCACGGCGCGGGCAGCTTCGCCGACGTCAACCCGCTGCAGCGGATCTGGCGCGACTCCGCGGTGGCCGCCCGGCACGCGATCGCCGCGCCGACGGTCAACTACGAGGTCTACGGCAAGGCGCTGCTCGGGCGCGAAGACCAGATCACCCCGCTCGTCTGACCGGAGGGAACCCGTCATGAGCCTGCACCGCCTGACCAAGATCGCCATCGGCGTCCCGGACGTCGACGAAACCGCCAAGTACTACACCGAGTTCGGCCTCACGCCGACCGCGTCCGGGTTCGCCACCGCCGACGGCGGCGAGCAGCTCGAGCTCCGGCGGACCCCGCACCGCCGGCTGCTCACCCTCGGCATCGGCGCCGACGACCCGGACGACCTCGGCCGCATCACCGCGTCACTGGCCCGCCTCGACGTCGAAAGCCGCATCGACGGCGATGCGCTGCACACGAAGGACCCGGTCACCGGGCTCGACGTCGTCGTGTCGGTCGCGCCGCGGATCCGCCAGGAACCGCCGGAGCCGGTGGTCTACAACGGCCCCGGTGCGGCCCGGCGGGCGAACACCCGCGCGCCCGGCATCGACCGCGAGTCCGCGGTCCGGCCCCGCAAGCTCGGCCACGTCGTGTTCGGCTCCACCGACCAGGCCGCGACGCAGCGGTTCTTCACCGAGGGACTGGGGTTCAAGGTCAGCGACGAGGCCCCGGGCTTCGCCTCCTTCATGCGCTGCTCCACCGACCACCACAACGTGCTGGTGCAGCAGGCACCGGTGAGCTTCCTGCACCACACGTCGTGGGAGGTCGACGACGTCGACGAGGTCGGCCGCGGCGCCACCGCGATGCTCGAAGGCCACCCGGAGCGCCACACCTGGGGCCTGGGCCGGCACCACATCGGCTCGAACTTCTTCTGGTACCTGCGCGACCCCGCGGGCAACTTCTCCGAGTACTACTCCGACATCGACTGCATCCTCGAAGACCAGCTCTGGGAGCCCCGCGTCGTCGCCGGCGAGAAGAGCCTCTACGCGTGGGGCCCGCCGCCCCCGCCGTCGTTCCTGGCGCCGGAGGACCTGGCGGACCTGATGACCGACGCCCACGACGGCGCCTGACCTCGGTCACTACCCCCGGAACATCGCGACCAGGCCGTGCGGCGCGTCGTCGCCGAAGAGCAGTTCGTGGAGCTCGTTGCCGTCGGCGGCCGCCTCGGCGGCCCGGGCGAACATCACCTGCTCGAACTCGGCCAAGGCGGCCTCGACGTCGTCGTGCGCGGCCAAGGCCCGGCCGAGTTCGGCACCGTCGAGCATCGCGAGGTTCGCGCCTTCGCCGTTCGGGGCCGCCAGGTGGGCGGCGTCGCCGACGAGCGTCACGCCCGGCACGCGGTCCCACCGGTGCTCGACCGGCAAGCTGTAGAGCGGACGGAGCACCGGCGGGGTGTCGCCGTCGGTGATCAGCGCGGTGAGTTCCGGGGCCCAGCCCTCGAACTCCCGCGCGGTCCGCTCGATCGCGGCGGCCGCGTCGGTGAAGTCGCCGAACCACTCCACCGGCTCGGTCAGCGCGACGTAGGTGTGCAGGGTGCCGCCCTTTTCGCGGTGGGCCTGGATCCCCTTGCCCGGGGCGAGCGCCAGCAGGGACCCATCGCCGACCGCCTTCGCGGCGGCCGGGTGCCGGGTGTCGCCGTCGTACAGGAAGGTCTCGACGTACGAGCGGCCGATGTACTCGGGGACGGCGCCGGAGAGCAGCGGCCGGACCTTCGACCAGGCGCCGTCCGCCCCGACCAGCAGGCCGGCGGTGACGGTGGTGCCGCCCGCGAAAGTGACCTCGTGGCGGCCGTCGCCCAGCGCGCGGACGCCGGTGACCTTGTGCCCCCAGTGGACGGTGCCGTCCGGGAGCGAGTCGAGCAGGAGCTGCCGCAGCTCGCCGCGTGGCACTTCGGGACGGCCTCCGGTGCCGTCGTCGGGCTCGTCGTGGATGACCGTGCCGTCGCGGTCGAGGACCCGGGTGGCCTCGTGCCCCTCCAGGACGAGCGCGCGGAACTCGCCGGTCAGGCCGGCCGCCTCGAGGGCGACCTGGCCGGTGTGGGTGTGGATGTCGAGCAGGCCGCCCTGCTTGCGGGCGGCCGGGGACGGTTCGGCCTCGTACACCGTGACCGGGACGCCGTGGACGTGCAGGACGCGAGCGAGGACGAGGCCGCCGAGCCCGGCGCCGATGATCGTGACGTTCATGATGACTCCTTCGTGGTCTGGAATGCCATTCCATATTGGAACAGCGTTCCAGGTATGTCAAGATGAGGCATGCCACCCCGCACCCGCCGCCGCACCGAGGCCCTCAGCCGCGAACGCATCGTCGAAGCGGCGATCGAACTGCTCGACACGAGCGGCGAGGCCGGACTGACGTTCCGGACGCTGACCGAACGCCTCGCCACCGGCGCCGGGGCGATCTACTGGCACGTGGCGAACAAGGGCGAGCTGCTCGACGCCGCCACCGACGGCGTCCTGGCCACCGTGCTGACGACCGGCGCCACCGGTTCCCCGCGCGACGAGGTCCGCGCGGTCGCACTCGGGCTGTTCGACGCGATCGACCGGCACCCCTGGCTGGCCACGCAGCTGGCGTTGCAGCTCTCGCGCGGCTCGGTGACCCCGCGGATCTTCGAAGCCGTCGGCCGTCCGGTCCACGCGCTGGGCGTACCCGAAGGCCACCGGTTCACGACGACGTCGGCGTTGGTCACCTACATCCTCGGCGCGGCCGGGCAGAACGCGGCGAACGCCCGGATCGCGATACCCCAGGCGAATCGCACCGAGTTCCTCGACGCGGTGGCGAACGCCTGGGAGGACCTGGACCCGGAGGAGTACCCGTTCACCCGGTCGGTGGCGGCCGAGCTGCGCGGGCACGACGACCGCGAGCAGTTCCTCGCCGGGGTGGACCTCATCCTCGCCGGCATCACGGCCGTCCACCCGCCCCGGGCCGGGTGAGCAATCCACGAAAAGCGGCGTGATCGTAAAATTCCCCGCTGAATTTCTTCCGGTCCGCCGCGGGAAAACCGGTCGTAGACTGACGGGATGGGCGATCAGGAACAGCGGGCACTCGATTCCCTCTACGAGATCGACAATGTGCTCACGATCGATATCGTGCTGCCGCAGGCCGACTGGGACGCGGTGCGCACCGAGCAGCCGGCCGGCGGCGTGTGCAACTTCGACTGGGCCGGCGGCAGCCGTTACACCTGGCGGAAGGCGTCGGTCGAGATATCCGGGACGAAGTTCCCGGCCCGCACGAGCTTTTCCGACGTGGGAATCAAGAAGAAGTCGTTCTGCGGGTCGATCAACAGCGACAAACCCTGCCTGCACATCGACTTCGGGAAGTTCCTCGACGCCAACAAGTCACCGATCAACAAGCTGATCGGGTCGCGGTACCTGACGCTCAACAACTCGGTCCAGGACGCCTCCTACGTCCGGCAGCTGCTGGGCTACCGGCTCTTCGAGCTCGCCGGCCTGCCCCGTTCCCGCGGCAACTTCGCCCGGGTGCTCGTGAACGGCACCCCGATCGGCCAAGGCGTCGCCGGCGTCACCGCCCCGGGTGTCTTCGTGAACGTCGAGCCGATCATGCCGCGCTACATCGAGCGCAATTTCGGCAACCCGGACGGCAACCTGTACGAGCTCGAGCACAATGACGACTTCGTCGACAAGCGGTTCGGTTTCATCGGCGTGGAATCGCTGTCGAAGTTCGAGGACAAGGCCGACCTGCGGCTCGCCATCGACCACATCGCCGCGCACGGCCTGGCCGGCGCGAGCCAGGTGTTCGACCTCGACCAGTTCGTCAAGGTCTACGCGATGGAGTTCTTCCTCAAGCACTGGGACGGCTATTCCCGGAACACCAACAACACCTACGTGTACAACGACGTGAAGGCCGTCGCCGCGCCCGGCGTGGACGACGTCGAGTTCAAGATGATCCCGTGGGGCCTCGACCAGACCCTGCAGCCCGCCCGGCACTTCCGGCTCGACACGGCCGGGCTGCTCGCCCGGCTGGTGCGCGACGACGCGGGCCGCCGCGCGCAGCTGATCGGCCAGATCCGCGCCTACCGCGACAGCGTGTTCGGCCACCGGACCCAGGAGACGGTGCTCAAGCCGCTGCTCGAGCGGATGGCGGCGGTGCTGACCGGACTCGGGGTGCCCGACGTGCCCGCGCAGGTCACCACGGTCCGCAAGCAGCTCCGGCTCGCCACGTCCGCCGGCTACCTCTGCGGCGGCTTGCCCGGCGCCGAGGGCGCGTACGTCCGCGAAGACGTCACGAACGAGTGCATGCACGCCAGCCGCACCGAACCCGTCGCGGCGGACCCGGGGAGTTTCGAAGTCATCCACCGGCTTCGGCCCGCCGACGTCGACGAAGCGGATCTGTGGTGCTTCGACGCTCTCGGCACCGGGAAGTCGCTCGCCGGCAAGGGGTCCGGCCGGTTCCTCCACGCGAGCACGACGGCGTCGCCCCAGGGCCACCAGCTGCTCGGCACGCGCGCGGCGGACAATGCCGACCACGGCGAGGAGTTCTCGGTCACCGCGATCGACCCACCGGACGATCCCTTCGGCTTCAGCGGCTTCTTCACGCTGACGAGCGTCCGGACCGGCGCCGGTGCGGCTTTCGGCACCGATCCCACGCCCACCGGCCGGCCCCGGGTCGTCCAGGACGTCGCCGCGTCGAAACTGTACTTCTCCTGAATCAAAGGACCGCGTAGCCGCCGTCGTCGTCGACGATGAGGATCCGCCGCTCGTCGCCGATAGAGAACGTCGTGACGCCTTCCGGCTTCGCGCTGCGATGGAAGGTGACGTCGAGCGGCCGGACCGTTTCGTCGCCGGGATCCCACGTGGCGAGCCGGAACGGCGCGTCGTCGTGGCTGGCCGACCGGCCGAGCAGCAGCAGGAGCCCGCCGGTTCGCGCGTCGCAGGAGAGGTCGCGGATGCCCGTCGATCGAGGGACTCCGGCCGACAGCACGGCGGGCGGCCCCAGCGACTCGGTCGTCCACTTCCCGCCCACGTCGACGGGGACGCGGACCAGGGCGACACGGCCGGGGACGGCCGGTCCCCGCAGGCCGAACAGCAGGGCGCCCGCGTGGGCGTCCCAGGCGAGGCCCTCGACGTTCAGCCCGCCCGCGTCCGGCTCCAGCCGGCCGGCCTCGGCGAGCGTGGGCACGTGCGCGAGCAGCCACTCGCGGAACCCCGTCATGGCTTCGGCGGGCAGGTCGCCGTCGGGGCGGTACCGGACGCGCACCAGGCCGTCGTTGATCCGCTGTCCTTTGCCGTTCGCCGCAACCGACAAGGAAGAGGCGACGATGAGAATGGGGTCGCCGTCGAGGTCGACGCGGGTGAGGCCTTCGGGATCGCCCGGCCCGTTCGCGCCGGCCAGCCGGCGCCGGTGGATCCGTTCGACCACGGCCAGATCGGCGTCGAACGTCATTTCGAACAAGGCGGTGGAGTCTTTGTTGTCCACGAAGGTGAAGCGCCGGGACCCCGTCCGCACCACGCCCGAGGCGTTGAACGGAACGCCGCCGTTCGTCTCGGGGAACGGCGTCGGCTTGACCTTCTTCCGCTTCGCCACCGATCGAGTGTAGCCCGCACCCGAGCGGCGTGGCACTCAGTGCCACCGCTGGTCAGCCGCGCAGGACCTCGCCGACCCGGGCGACGACCTCGCGCAGGGGCGTCGCCGTGGTCAGCACCGCGACCACGGTGGCTTCGTCGCCGCGCGGGGCCCGGAACGCGTCGACGACCAGCGCGAACGCCTCGGCCGCGGTGGCCTTGATGTCGCCGGTGCCGCCGGTGCGCAGCCAGCGCCGGAGGACATGGTTGTTGGCGGCCGCGATCGCCGCGGCGGCGACGGCCGCGCGCAGGCTCGCCGTCTCGTCGCCCTGCTCCTCGTAGCGCGCCTGCAGGTAGCGCGCGAGCACCCGCTGGTAGCGGTCGACGGTCGCGACCTCCTTGTCCCGCAACGAAGGGACCGTGCGGGTCAGGGCGAACCGCTTGAGCGACACGTCGAGGTCGGTGGCGTAGGAGTCGAGCACCAGGCCGACCGCGGAGCACGCCACCTCGACCGGGTCGCGGCCCGGGTCGGCGGCGGCGAAGGCCTCCTCCATCTCCGCCACGATCTCGTCGTGGTTGGCGAAGAGCACGTCGTCCTTGGCATCGAAGTACCGGAAGAACGTGCGGCGCCCGACGCCGGCGGCGGCCGCGATGTCGTCCACCGTGGTGGCCTCGTAGCCGTTGGCCGCGAACAGGTCCACGGCCGCCGAGGCGAGGGCGCGGCGCAGCTGCCGCCGGCCCGCGGGGGTCGCCCCGACCCGGGTGGCCGGCGTGCGGCGCGGCGAATCCGTCATGGCCGGACGGTAGCAGCCGCACTTGCTAGCGGCACTGAGTGCCGTTAGGCTGACTAAATCACCCCTCCCCGTGGAAAGGCGCCGACGATGTCGCTCGACCAGCAGGTGCCGACGAGCACCACCACGCCCGTCGACCGGGTCGACGCCTATTACGGCCGCCTGTTCGGCTGGCCGGTGAAGTGGCGCGGCGTCCACCCGTTCCTGGCGCTGGAGAACGGGATCTGCGCGGTGACGCTGCCCAAGCTCAGCGCCGGCCCGGTCCTGACCCGCCTGGCGGCGACGGGCTGCCAGGGCCCGGCCATGCACCTCCCCACCCAGCACGGCCCCCGGGTGGCCCTCCTCGCGGAGACCGACGGCCTGATCCCGCCGCGCTCGGCGCTGCCCCGGAACGTCGACGTGCTCGCATGGGGCACACTGCTCCCCCTCCCGGTCGGCGCGCACCGGGTGGACGTGGCGACGGAGTGGCTCTCGGCCCCGGATCCGCAGCAGCGCTGGCTGCCGAGCCTCGGCGCGGTCCTCGCGGGCATCCCCGAGCGCCGGTAGCTCCCCCCGAAAATCGGCTGGGCAGCTCGGCAGCGAAGTCTCCCGCACCGGCCCACTCGAAACCACTGTCTTGAATGAGTCATTCAGGACCGCACAGGTCCTGAATGACTCATTCAAGACAACCGCCGCGCCACCCGCCCTGACTCGCCACCCGAGCGCCGGCAGCCCCGCCCGAAATCGATTCGACGGCTCCGCGGGGTCCTGACACAGTGACCGACCATGGGGAACGTCGAGCTGCTGACCGCCGAGGACGTCGAGCTCATGCAGAGCCTGGCGCAGCGCATCACCGCCACCCGGCCCGACCTGGTGAACGGCGACGCGTCGTACGGCGAGCTCGCCTGGAACTGGGGCCGCGGGCACGTCGACCACAACGCGACCTGGCCGCGCCGGCTGTGGTTTTCCGGCGGTGAGCTGGTGGCGTGGGGCTGGGCCCAGCTCCCGCGCCGGGTGCGGCGCAACGACGGTTCCGTGAAGGACGTCACCGACGCGTCCCTGGTGCACCAAGTCCACCCCGACCACGCCGGGCTAATCGACGATGTGATCACCTGGTTCGACGCGACGGCGGGCGACGTCGAGCGCGCGGTGCTGCCGGGCGCGGCCGACGAGTTCGCGCTGGAGCGCTGGGCGGCGCACGGCTACGAGACCGACCCGGGTGCCCTCGGCGACAACGGGACGTGGACCCAGCTCAACGAACGCGACCTCGCCGAGATCGAGGAACCGGTGCTGCCGGCGGGATTCCGCTTCCGCACCGCGGAGGAAGCCGGGCCGGCGGCCGCGGTCGAGGCCCACCTGGCCGGCTGGACTCCCTCGGCGTACACGCTCGCGAGCTACGAAGGAGTCCGGCGGACCTCGGCCTATCGCGGCGATCTGCACGTGCTGGTGGAAGCACCGGACGGGACGATGGCGGCCTCGGCGATCCTGTGGCTCGACGAGGTGAACAAGACCGTCGAGTTCGAGCCGGTCGGGACGCACCCGGACCACCGGCGCCTCGGGCTCGGCCGGGCGATGATGCTGCACGGGATGCACCGGGCCCGGGCGGCGGGTGCGCTGCACGCGACGGTCGCCTGCCTCGGCGCGCCGGGCCACCCCCGGGCCCGCGGGCTGTACTTCGGGGTCGGCTTCCGGGAGCTTTCCCGGGACGCGCCACTGATCAAGACCGCCGGCTGAGCCACCCCCGCGGGTCCACAATGGACAGAAGCGCTTCCGCACCCGGGGTTTGACGACGTCGCCGGTGGGGTATTCCCCAACCCCGCGAATCCACGCAGCCCCGTCGCCGCCCGTCCGGGCCACGGCCCGTGGTCGCCTGGGCCCGGGCGGTGAGAAGCGATGACCCGTGATGGCACCGCCGGAACGATCCGGCTCGAAGCAACCGGTCTCGGCGCGACGGTCTCCCGGCCGCCCTGGACGGCGTTCGCCCTGGTCCTGGTCATCATCGCGGACCAGGTGACCAAAGCGTGGGCCTGGCGCGAAGTGCCCCGGGCGCACATCAACTTCGGCGGAAACCCGCTGGTCGGGCCGGTCGTCGGCGCCTGGTACGCCGGTCCGGTGACGGGGGCGGTGCTCGACCTCGCCGGGAGCGCGACGCTGACCGCCGCCACGCTGCTCCTCCTGCGCCGCCGGCACCCGGTGCTCCTGCGGGCTCCGGCCGCGCTCGCGATCGGCGGCTGGACCAGCAACCTGCTCGACCGCCTCGGGCTGCACCACCTCACCGCGCCGGGCAGCGTCCGCGGCGCCATCGACTTCGTTCCGGTCGGGAAGTACACCTTCAACGTCGCGGACTTCTTCATCATCGGGGCGACCCTGGTGTTCGCCCTCGCGCAGGGCTACCGGTGGGCCACGGCGAAGCTGTCCCACACCGGCGCCGACATCCCTGGCCCGCGACCGCGGCTGCGCACCCCGGCGCGCATCCTGACCGTCACCGGCGCCGCCGTGCTCGTCGCCGCCGTGACGCTCGGGGCCACCCACTACGGCGGGGCGACGCACCCGCCCCGCCCCCACCGGGTCTCCGCGAACCGGTGAGCCGGGGGTTCAGTCCGCGCGGCGGAGCCAGGCGTTCCCGACGGTGAGGCGGGCGGTGAAGCCCGTCTCGTCGCGGTGAAGGATCACCTGGTCGCAGACCTGGTGCGCGATCCACAGCCCGCGGCCGCCGATGTGGCGGCCGGCCGGGAGCAGGCCGGCGAACGGGTCGCCGGGGCCTTCGCCGGCGTCGTGCACGGTCACGACCACGTGGTCGGCGTCCGCCCAGATCCGCAGCGCGACCGGCGGCCGGCCGTGGCGCAACGCGTTGTCGACGATCTCGCTGACCGCCAGCACGAGGTCGTCGATCTCGGCGGCGGGCAGGTCGGTCTTGACGACGTCGAGGACCGCTCGCCGGGCCGCCGACGGCAGCGGGTCGAGGAGCTCGGCGAGCGGGGCGGTGTGCTGGATCGGGTGCGGCGCCATCGGCCGCGGACCGGCCAGGAAGGCGCGCGGGTCGACGAAGCCGGCGTTGCCGAGGCGCCCGCCGCCGGGCGCGGCGAGGAACGGGTGCGTGCGGGCGACGTCGTCGAGCACGTGCCGCGGGGTGGTCCGCGTGTCGTAGGCGCAGATGCTGCGCAACGGGAAGTCGTCGTAGGCGTGGTTGACCGCGGCCTCGTAGCGGGCCCACCAGTCCCACGACGTGTCGATCGCGACGCGCGGAAGCTCACCCAGGGCGCGGATGTCCCGGGCGCCCTCGGCGACGAACCCGGCCATCAGCTCGCGGTAGGACCGGATCGTGGCGGCGGGCCGCGCGTAGACGTCGGCGGGCGCCAGGTACTGCACCTGCGCCGACGGCGAAAGGGCCCGGCGCACCAGCTCGGTCCGGTCCGGGTCCAGCGACACGAGGGTCGGCTCGCCCGCGGCCAGGCCGGCTTCGAGGAACGGGACGGCGACGGCGAGCAGTTCGGCGTCGGAGCCGTAGCGGACGGCGGCGTGGTCGTGGCCCCGGCGGGCGGTCACCGGGTCGGCGGTCATGGCCCGCGCTCCCCGGCCGGCCGGCGGCACCCGTGGCCGCGAACCGGCGAAGACGGCTCGCTTTCGCGCCGTGTCGGCATCTGCACGGTCCGAGAGTACGCCGCCCGGAGGTTGCGAGCCCCGCCGCGACCAGCCGGGGGTTGCCGCCTCACCCCTCGAGCGCGGAACGCGTCAGCACGCTCGCCGTGTGGACGATGCTCGTCACGGCATCCCCGGCGGCCAATCCCTGGAGATCGGTGAGCCCGAACAACGCCTCGGCACTCATGACGACCGCGAGATCGCGCTTCAGCTGAGCCAGCTCCGGCCCGCCGAGCCCGCCCAGCTCGGCCGGCGGGGCCAGGGCCGCCTCGATGAGGCCGAAGCGCAGGCCGGGCCGGGCGACCGTGTCGGCCGGGCGGGTGATCGTCGCCGCGATCATGGCGCGGACCGCGCCCTCGTGGGTCAGGACGTGACGCAGCAGGTGCTCGGTCGCGGCGGCGACGCGGGCGACGGGATCCGTGCGGTCCGCGAGCGGGGCGAGTGCCTCGGCCGGGTCGAACAGCGTCCCCGCGACGGCTTCCCGCAGGAGGCTCGCCAGGTCCGGGAAGTAGCGGTAGGCGGTCGCCTCGGACACCTCCGCCGCCTTGGCGACCTCGGGCATCGTGACCGTCCGGCCGTCCCGGACGAGCTCGGTCGCGGCGGCCAGGATCGCGTTGCGCGTCCGCCGCTTCTGGTTGACCCGTCCGCCGTCCATCGTCGCCGCCTTTCAAATCTGAGCCAGCTCTCATCATAAGAGTCCACTTGCACGAACGCCAGATGAGGGTTTACCTTCTTCGTGATAGTTGACTCTCATGAGGAGCGGAATGACACGCATCGCGATCGTCGGGCCGGAAGACGGCGAGATCACCCTGACGGGCCCGATCCAGCTGCGGATCCTGGAGGACGGCAGCACCACCGGCCACCGGCTGGGCCTCGGCGAGATCGTCGTCGCCCCGCACACGCCCGGCCCGCCGCAGCACCGGCACGCCCAGCACGACGAGGGTTTCTACGTCGTGCGCGGCACGGTCCGCTTCACCGTGGGCGAAGAGACCCACGACGCGCCGGCCGGCAGCCTTGTCATGGTGCCGCCGGGCGCGCCGCACACCTTCGCGAACCCGGGCGACGAGCCCGCGGTCGTCCTCAACACGTTCACCCCGGACCTCTACGTCCAGTACTTCCGCGACCTGCGCGACTTCGCCACCGAGGCCGGACGGCCCGCGCAGGGCACCGAAATCACCGAGATCATGGCCCGCTACCACACGGAACCGGCCACGACCTACGCGAGCGAGACGCCGGTGAGCACCGACGTCCGGCTCGACGACGACGTGGTCGTCCGGGTCGAAGAACGCGGTGCCGGGCAGCCGGTCCTGCTGCTGCACGGCGGCGCGGGCCCGGCTTCGGTGGCCGGCCTGGCCGCGCTCCTCGCGGCGCGCGGCACCCGGGTGCTCACGCCGGTCATCCCCGGTTTCGACGGCACTCCGGCCGCCGCCGGCGTCACCGATGTCCCCGCGCTGGCGCGGATCTTCCGGCAGCTGGTCGGCGAGCTCGGCCTGACCGGCGTCCTCGTCGCCGGCAACTCGGTCGGCGGGTGGATCGCGGCGCAGATGGGCGTCGACGAGCAGGCGGCCCGCGACGCCGGGGACGCGTCGGCCTGCCGCGTCGGCCGGCTCGTGCTGCTGGACGCCGTCGGGATCGCCGTCGACGGGCACCCGATCACCGACCTGTCGGCGATCCCGCCGGACAAGCTCGCCGACTACGTCTTCCACTCCCCCGACCGGTTCCGGCTCGACCCGTCGCTCCTCCCGCCCGAACGCCTCGCCGCGATGCAGGGCAACGCCGTCGCGTTGAACGGCTACGCCGGCGACCCGTACATGCACGACCCGGCCCTGCGGGCGCGGCTGGAATCGGTGCGGATGCCGGTACGGGTCATCTGGGGCGAAAGCGACGGGATCGCCGACCTGTCCTACGGCCGCGCTCTCGCGGCGGCTTTCGCCGGGGAGAACGACGAAGGCGCCGAGTTCACGGTGGTGCGCGAAGCGGGCCACCAGCCGCAGCTCGAGCAGCCGGACCGGGTCGCCGATCTCGTGCTCGGCGTCTGAGGGGCGGCGTCATGGTCGTCTCCCCACCCCACGCGGACGCGGCCGCGGCACCGATGAGCCCGGCGCGGCTGCGCGCGGCGTTCACCGTGCTGCTGCTGGGCATGCTGCTCGCGATGCTCGACACCACCGTCGTCGGCACGGCGATGCCCACGATCGTCGGGCAGCTCGGCGGGCTCGACCGGCTGTCCTGGGTCGTCACCGCCTACACCCTGACGACGGCGGCCTCGACCCCGATCTGGGGCAAGCTCGGGGATCTCTACGGGCGCAAACGCGTGCACCTGAGCGCGATCGCGCTCTTCACCGTCGCCTCGGTGGCGTGCGGGTTCGCCCAGGACATGACGCAGCTGATCGCGTTCCGCGCGGTCCAGGGCCTGGGCGGCGGCGGACTGGCCGTCGGCGCGCTCTCCCTGATCGGCGTCCTGGTCCCGCCTCGCGACCGCGGCCGCTACCAGGGCCTGACGGCGAGCGTGATGGCGGCCGGCCAGATCGGCGGCCCGCTCTTCGGCGGCCTGGTGACGAGTTTTCTGGGTTGGCGCTGGAACTTCTACCTCAACCTCCCCCTCGGCGTGGTCGTGTTCGCGGCCACCGCGGTGGTCCTGGTGGTGCCGCCGACGCCCCGGCGGCGGGTGCACCTCGACGTCGCGGGCGCGCTGCTGCTCACGACCGCCGTGACCGGCCTGCTCCTGGTCACCACCGGCACGGGCCCGGCGTGGGTGGTGGCGGCGATCACGCTCGTGGCGTTCGCGGCTTTCGTGGCGGTGGAACGGCGGAGCCGCGAACCGGTCCTGCCGCTGAGCCTGTTCGCCGAGCGCAACATCCGGCTGACGACCGCGGTGATCTTCGTCGTCGGCGTGGTCAGCTTCGGCACGATCACGTTCGTCCCGCTGTTCCAGCAGACCGTGCAGGGCGCGTCGGCGTCCGGCTCCGGAACGCTGCTGCTGCCGATGACCCTGACCGTCGTCGTCGCGTCCCAGGTGGCCGGGCGGGTGAGCAGCCGGACCGGCCGGTACCGGCGCTTCCCGATCATCGGTGCGGCGGCGATGGCGGCGGGGTGCGCGGTGCTCGCCACCGGCGACGCCGGCACCCCGGTCTGGCTCACCAGCGGCGCGCTTGTGCTCGTCGGTACCGGGCTCGGCCTGAGCACGCAGCTGATGACGCTGATCGCCCAGAACACCGTGCCCACCGAAGAGATCGGCGTGGCGACGGCGAACACGACCATGTTCCGCACGATCGGCGGCGCGGTCGGCACGTCGGCGTTCGGCGCGCTGCTGGCCACCGGCCCGCTGGCGACCGGGATGTCCCGCATCTTCACCGTCGCGGCGCTCGCCGCCGGGCTGGCGGCGGTCGCGGCGTGGCGCATCCGGGAGGTCCCGCTTCGCTCCGCCCCTCGGTGAAGCGCCGTTTTGGGGCTAGATTGGCGAAATGGGGAGATCCGGGGCTGCGCTCGCGGCCGTTCTGGCACTGACCTGCGCCGCCTGCACGCCCCTCGCGCCGCCACTGCCGGCCATCTCGGCGACACCCACGACCACCCGGCCGGCCACGACCGCGGTGACCACCCCGAAGCCGTCCGCGCCGGAGTTCACACCGCCGGCGTCACCCGCGAAGGTCACCGGGGCCTGCCCGTTCCTGGGTACCGCGGAGCTGCAGCGGGTGCTCGGGACGAGCGAGGACATCATCACGACCGAGAAACCGCCGGACAAGACCTTCGTGCCCGGCACCGAGTTCCAGTGCCGCTACGAAGGCAAGTACGTGTCCCCGTGGCTGGCCGACCTGTGGATCATCGCCTCGGCCCGCTCCTACTCCCTGCCCAAGATGATGGAGAACGCCAAGAAGGACTGCACCGGACCGGTGACGCCGCTCCCCGGAATCGGCGACGGCGCGTTCTTCTGCGGCGTGACCACCGGCGAAGCACTCGTCATGACCGGCAAGCGGAGCCACGGCCAGAACCGGACCGCGTACATCTGCCTGCACAAGCACCGCGACGACGTCTACACCACCCTGGCGAAGACGCTCGCCGACCGGCTCTAAGGCAGGACGTCGCGAGTCAGCTCGAGCTGGCCGTGGTGCTGCGCCAGCTCTTCGTAGACGTGCTGCAGCGCACCACCTTGCGAGCGGCCCGCCGGGGTGTCCGCGTACTTGGCGGGCGCCGGCGCGCGCAGCGGTTCGGCGGGCTCGGCCACCTTCAGGTCGGCGCGCAGCTGTTCCTTGGCGACGGCGACCCGCTCGACCAAGGCGTTCACCGGACCCGACGCCGTGAACTCGGCATCCCGGTCCCGGTGCACCGAGCGGCCGGCGACGAGCGAGCCGACCCAGAATTCGAGCACGCCGAGGCAGTGCGTGACGATCGCGTAGGGCGTGTTCGCCCCGGGCAGCGGTGGCCGCCGGTTGGCCCGCTCGTCGCCGAGCTCCGCGAGGATCGCCGCCATCCCGTCCAGGGCCCGGCCGGCGAACCACAGGTAGTCCTCGTCGCTGATCCGCATCCGCTCCCCCGTCACCCGTCGAAGCCGGTGGCGCCGTCGCTCTGCTCGCGGAGGATGTCCGCGTGCCCGGCGTGCCGCGCGGTCTCCTCGATCAGGTGGACGTAGATCCACCGCAGCGAAACGCGGCCGAGCCGGGGCATCGGCACGGTGTCGTCGAGCGCGAACCGCGCGGCCACGCGCCGGGACTCCGCGCAGGCGCGTTCGTAGTCCGCGACGAGGGTCTCGACGTCGGTCACGTCGTCGACGGTCCAGCCGTCGCCCGCCGCGCCGGCCACGGGCCGCCCGCCCAAGACCCCGGCGAACCACTCCCCCTCGACCGACGTCAGATGCCGCACGAGCCCGGCGAGCGTCGTCGACGACGGCACCAGCCGCCGGCGCGCCGCTTCCGCGGACAGGCCCGACACCTTCCGGACGACGATGCCCCGGTACAGGTCCAGGAACGTCTCCAGCACCTCGCGTTCGCCGCCGGCGGCGACCTGCTCGTCCGGGGCGAGCGGTGGATCGGGAGAAGTCGTCACGACGACGACTTTACGGCCTCACCCGCCGGCCGGCGTGGCTGTGGATCGGCTTAAGAAACGCCCGCCCACCCACCGCGGCGACCCCGCGCGCCGCAGGATCGGGGACATGGTCCTCTCCGAACGCGCGGCCGTCCGGCGGCTGCACGACCGGCTCGGCTTCGGGCCCCGGCCCGGGGAGCTCGACCGGGGCTTCGCCGAGACCCGCGACCGGCTGCTCGGCACCGGCCCGGACGCCGGGGCGGCCGCGACGCCGATGCCCGACCTCGGCCCGCCGCCGGACAAGCCCGGCAAGAACGCCGACCAGGCCGCGAAGCAACAGGCGAAGAAGCAGGTGCAGGTCCAGGCGACGCAGGCCGCCGGCTGGTGGCTGGACCGGATGGCCGCCGCCGACGTCGCGTCGGTGGAACGGCTCACCTGGTTCTGGCACGGGCACTTCGCCACGAGTGAGCAGAAGGTCCGCAGCCCGCGGCTGATGCTCGCGCAGAACCGCACCCAGCGCGAGCACGCCCTCGGCAGCTTCACCGACCTGGCCCGCGCGATGGTGGTCGACCCGGCGATGCTCCTGTGGCTCGACGGCAACAGCAACAAAGCGGGCAAGCCCAACGAGAACCTCGCCCGCGAGTTCATGGAGCTGTTCACCCTCGGCGTCGGGCACTACACCGAGGACGACGTCCGGGAAGCCGCGCGGGCGCTCACCGGGTGGTCCGCCAAGCGCGACGCCGACGGCGCGCAGCTGGTCGCGAAGCGCCACGACGACGGCGTCAAGAAGATCCTCGGCACCAGCGGCGACTTCGACGCGCGGTCGTTCACCGACCTCGTGCTCGGCCGGCCCGAATCCGCGGCGTTCGTCGTGGGGCGCGTGTGGTTCCGGCTCGTGTCCGCGACCCCGCCGCCCGCCGACGCCCTCAACCGGCTGGTCGCCGCCTACGGGAGCCATCGCGACCTCCGGGCGCTGCTGCGCGCGGTCACCGACGAACCGGCGTTCCACGACAGCGCGACGTCGCTGGTCAAGCAGCCGGTCGAGTGGCTGGCCGGGTTGCTGCGCGCGCTCGGTGTCCGTCCGTCGAAGCTCGACGAGAAGACCCGCGCGCAGCTGCTGACCGGGCTGCGCGGGATGGGCCAGGTGCCGTTCCAGCCACCCAGCGTCGGGGGCTGGGCGGCGGGCGGCGCCTGGCTGACGACGTCCGCGGGCGTCGCGCGGCTGCACCTCGCGCAGGAGGTCACCGCGCACGCCGACCTCGGCGCGGTGACGAAGGCGCGCGACAAGGTCGCCGCCATCGGGGACCTCCTCGGCGTCGACGCCTGGTCCGACCGGACCCGCGCCGCGCTCGCGGGGGTCGCCGGCAATGTGCGTCAACTGTCCACAGTGGCCGCTTGTGCCCCCGAATACGCAGTGAGCGGGTGACGATCGTGCAGCAGGTGAACCGACGCCGGTTCCTCACCGCGACCGGCGTGACGGCCGCGGCGGCGCTCGCCGCCGGGGCCACCCAGGTCGACTGGGGCCACCTCATGTCGGCGGCCGGGGAGAACCCGCTCGACCCGGACGCGGGCGTGCTCGTCGTCGTCACGCTCTACGGCGGCAACGACGGGCTCAACACGGTCGTCCCGGCGAGCGACTCCGCCTACGTCAACGCCCGGTCCGAGCTGGCGTACAAGCCCGAAGAGGTGCTCGACCTCGGCGAAGGCCTCGGGCTCAACCCGGGCATGAAGGGCTTCAAGAGCCTCTGGGACGGCGGGCAGCTGGCCGTGCTGCGCGGGGTCGGCTACCCGAAACCCGACCACAGCCACTTCCGGTCGATGGCGATCTGGCAGACCGCGTCGCCGGAGACGTCGGTGCCGACCGGCTGGCTCGGCCGCTGGCTGGACGCCACCGGCGACGACCCGCTGCGCGCGGTGTCGGTCGACCCGGTGCTGCCGCCGATGCTGGCCGGGGAGCGGACCGCCGCCGCGTCAATGCCGGTCGGCGGGCTGAAGCTACCGGAAGGCGCGCTGGGCAAGGCTTTCGAGGGACTGGGCACCGCACAGGCCGGCGAGGGGTTCTGGCAGGCACGCGCGGCGCGATCGGTGAACGACCTGCACCGCGCGGTCACCACCCTCGGCGGGTCCACAAAGGACAAGGCGAAGACGCAGCCCCGCAAGGGAGAGCTGGCCGCCCAGCTCGACGTCGTCGCCGGGCTGATCGAAGCGGGCGTGCCGACGCGGGTGTACTCGGTGTCGCTGGGCGGGTTCGACACGCACGCCGACGAACGCGGCACCCAGCAGCGCCTGCTGACCGAGCTGGACGGCGCGCTGACCCCGTTCGCGCAGCGGCTGGCGAAGACCGACCGGGGCAAGCAGGCGACGGTGCTGGTGTATTCGGAGTTCGGCCGCCGGGTGACGGCCAACGCGAGCCAGGGCACCGACCACGGCACGGCGGGCCCGGTGTTCGTCCTGGGACCGCGCGTGAAGGGCGGCTTCCACGGCGCGGAGCCGAGCTTGACCGACCTCGACGACGGCGACCTGAAGCTGACCACGGACTTCCGGGACGTCTACGCGAGCCTGGTCGAGGACGTGCTGGCGACCGACGCGGGCAAGGTGCTGCCGGGCCACAGCGGACGCATGGACGGCCTCTTCGCCTGACGCGTCGTGAGTGAGAAACAGTGTTCTAACCCTGTTTCTCACTCACG